>JAGBGA010000062.1 GCA_017936185.1 Alphaproteobacteria bacterium
CAATGACACTTTGCCCTGCTTTGCCAAAGATTCAATCAAGGCATTACTTCCCGCGGCCCCAGACAAAGAACCATTCATAATTTGATCATTTGTATATGCACCATCAACAACCGAACCACCTTCCATATGTGTGGCGCCGGTTAATGCCGACACAGTATTTGACAACACTGCGATATTCATTGAACTTGCTTCGGTTGATGCCAGGTTATTCTATGTATTTGCAACAATATTTAACCCAGATGTCGAATTAATTGCCGCCGCCAAATTCAACCCAAACGCCGAATCGTTCGAAATTGTAACTTGAAGCACCTTGACATCAATTGTTATTAATTGACTAAGCCGTTTATTTTGACGTTCAATATATTCCCCAACACGCGCCAGGACCGATGGCGATGCAGTAACCGTAATTGTTCCCAAACTGCGCGATACGGTAAAGTCTGCATTATCCGCCTTGCCAATAATTGATGATATTGCACTTTCAACTTCGTCCCATTCTTTCAGTGTAGATTCCAATGACACTTCATTTGCATCGTCGGTTGACACCGATGTCTGATATGCAACTTCGGTTCCAAGGGCATACAGCGTAAACGTACGCGTTTCTGTTTCATAGAACACAATTGAATTTTTATCATAGTACCACAACAAATCTAAATCTGTCGCAACCTGGTTCAACAAGCCCGACAATTTACCAGTATATGCAATATTAACTTGATTTCTTAATTTATCGGATGCGACTTGGCTGTCTATCTTGACCGGGATTCCAGTAATTGAATAAATATCATTTGCCAAGACCTGTAAAGACACAGGTTCATTTAATAATATTGTAATTCCGGCATCTGTTTCAAACTTTGCCGGCAAATTGTTACGATGTTCCAACACGACCGACTTATTTCCCAACCAAACACCTTCGGACATTGAAACAGTATCACCTGTTGCGACCTTGGCGCGTGGATTTTTTGCCATTTCAAATGCGTCATACGCATTAATAAAGTCTTGGTCAACGGCGGCGGCAACCTTGGCAGATTCGCGTTTTGCACACCCCGCCACAGACGCAACAACCAACCCACAAACAATAATCTTTTTAAATAAGTTTATCATATTCGCATTCTCCCTTTGACGCGTGTAAAGCGTAAATTATTCTTCCCCTGTGGATATCACCAACACTCTATTACCTTTATAGAATTTTGCATATGGGATTGGTGTCGCACGCCCAAAGTTACGCACCAACGCCGACGCAACATCAACAAAGCGCCCTTTAAAGACTGCGCTTGCTTCGATTGGGTATTCACGCGACGTCGTCCAGACCAAATCCCAACCTTCTTTGTCGCACCAACTTTGAAGAACTTCACGCAATGTCTGACCATTTGCAACAACCCACGAACGAACTTGGTCGGTCATGGTCACCGGCGCTTCGGCATCGGCCGAAACATCAACCGCAATTTCTGTTTCTTGGGTTTCTGTAATAACAGATGTTACCGCATTTTCAGAATTTGGATTTTCTGGCACCTGCATATTATTGCGCACTGCGAACGCTTCGTATCCATCGGCGTATTTACCACAGTTTTTACGCTCACTGCGCGATACCGCCAAAACATTTCCACCATCGTCTTCCAAAACTTCACGATGCAGCAATGGCATTTCAGAATTTGTATTACATTCATCATCAAAGCCCACCGGAATTTGCGTACCATGTAACATATTTGCCCCACCGGACCAACCCGCAAATTCGCCACGCGCCCCAATATTAAAATTATTTTCAACCACCAAATCCGCACCAATCTTGGACACAATACGAATATTATCATCCTGCTTTTTCTTGGAACAAGCCCCACCTTCACACGAAACTTCGACATCGGCATCCGACCCGGCAAGTGGCCACGCCGGCACATCCATTGGCATTTGCGGTACCTGGAATGTATCGACCACATCAACCTGGGTTGTTTCCACCTGTTCATATTGACCGCCATCGGCAACCGCATCTTCGACATAAAAGACTTCGGATGTGACAACCTGGGGCAAATAATCTGCAGCAAAGCAATAGCCCGCCGCCGTTGCAAACATTGCAAAAATCAAAACTTTGCGGAACATAGACGTTTTCCTTTCCCTTATATAAATTCCTTACTTTGATATTTATTATAACAATTTGACCGAATCTGTGCAAGCCATAAAACACACATAAATCAAACAAAAATTTTATTACAAAGATAAAATCGCACGAATCGCAAAAAGATGTTATACTTAACCCGAAAAACATTACAAGCCCAAGGAAACACCACATGCAACACATTGTTATTTTTATATTTTTTGGTTTAATCACTGTATTTATTGGCATTATTGCGACATACATATATCGATTAAACGCCCGCGTAACCGGCATGAACAAAACCCTTGACCATCAATACAACCTGATTGTAAAGATGCAATCTGTGTTAAAGAACAAATACGCAACAAACGCAATTGCTGAAAACGCAGAAATGATTTACCAAGACCTGTTACAAAATCTGATACCGGTCATGGCGGCAATTGACATCATGCCCCGCAACACACCCGAACACGCCCTTTGGCGGGCACTTGGTGGCATTATGGACGAATATGCCAAGAACCCATTTGCATTGGAAAAATTACGTCGTGCAATAAAACTTGATTCCGAAGTATCCCGCAACATCGACAACTATATGCGTCGTGCGGACAATTTCTTGCACCACTTGACCACAACCGAACCCGACGGTCTTTTGGCGAACACATTTACAGACGGCCTTTTGGGACAATCGCTGACCTTTTTTGCCCAGGCAAAACAATTGGCCGCACAAAGCAGTTAACAAAACATGACCAAATTATCAGAAAATCTTGTACGCGAAATATCCGCCATCCGCCAAGAACCCGAATGGTTGCTTCAATGGCGTCTTGATGCACTTAACGCATGGCGCAAGATGTCTGAACCACACTGGGGCGACATTGATTACGCACCAATTGATTACGACAATTTAAATTACTATAACGAACCTGCACCGATTGACAATTCAGATTTAGAATCTGTTTATGATAAAATGGGACTGCCCGAAAGTGAAAAACGCGCACTGATGGGAATGGCAACCGACACCGTTATAGACAGTCGTTCTGTCCACACGTCCTATACGGCGGAATTGGCGCGTTTGGGCATAATATTTTTACCATTTTCAGACGCCGTAAAGCAGCATCCAGACCTGGTAAAAAAATATCTTGGCACTGTGGTCCCCGTCACCGATAATTTTTTTGCTGCACTGAATGCTGCAACATTTTCAGACGGCACATTTGTCTATATCCCCCCGAACACAAAATGCCCCATTGATTTGGCCAGCTATTTCCGCATTGAAACCGCCAAGATTGGACAATTTGAACGCACCTTAATAATTGCGGACACCGGTTCTGAACTGTCATACATGGAAGGTTGCAGTGCCCCCCGCCGCCCCAATCACCAGTTACACAGTGGCGTCGTTGAAATTATCGTACACGATAACGCAACCGTAAAATACGCAACGGTTCAAAATTGGTTTGCCGGCGAATTTGACGGCACCAAGAACAATGGCGGCATATTAAACTTTGTAACCAAGCGCGGTCGTTGCGACGAAAACGCAAAATTATTATGGACACAAATGGAAGTTGGCAGTGCCCTTACCTGGAAATACCCATCGACAATTTTATCCGGAAACAATGCGTACAGCGACTTTTTTTCACTGTCCATAACACGTGGCGCACAAATGGCAGACACCGGAACAAAAATGATTCACATTGGCAACAACACAACATCAAACATTGTGTCATACGGTGTTGCAACCGACGCATCCCACCAAACGTTTCGCAGTCTTGTTTCCTTTACCGGTTCAAACTGTACCAACGCATCAAAATGCGACAGTCGCCTTATCGGCCCTGATGCCGTTGCCAACACACGCCCCCGCATAATTCATGCCGGCGAAAACAACACCCAATCACACGAAGCGACCACCGGCGCAATTGATGCGGCGACATTAAATTATCTGAACATGGCCGGCATTGAAACAGACGTGGCAATTGCACTTATAATTGGTGCGGCGGCAACACCGGTGCTGTCGCGACTTCCGATGGAATTTTTGGTTGAATCAAAACAATTAATACAAATGGCATTATCAAAGGATTAAACAATGCTAAGCACAGAAAACTTGACCGTAAAATTTGGCGACAAAGAATTATTGCACAACATCAATATAAAAGTCGACGATGGCGCACGCCATTTATTATCTGGACATAACGGTTCGGGCAAAACAACACTTGCCCAAGTAATCGCCGGAAATCCCGAATACGAAATAACATCTGGAAAAATACTTTTTGATGGCCACGATATTACAAACGAAAACGCGACAACACGCGCCCTGTTGGGCATATTTCTTGGGGCCCAGCATGTACCCGAAATTCCGGGCTTGACGATAATCAGCTTTTTAAAACATTCCTGTGCGGCACACACCCACTTTCAAACCGGCTGCGAATTATCAATGGGTGAATTTCTTGAAAAATTAGAATCCGCGCGCCAAGAATTAAACATTCCACGCGAATGGCTGAACCGCAGTATAAACGTCGGTTTTTCTGGCGGCGAACGCAAACGTATAATGTTACTAAGGCTGATATTAACCAACCCAAAGTTCGCCATTCTTGATGAACCTGATTCTGGGGCCGACGCCGAAACACAAAAACTGATTGCGAAAATCGTTTCCAATATGCCGAACACAACATTTTTATTCATCAGTCACCAAGAAAAATTTACAGAAATAATGTCACCAACAAACACAACGACTTTATCCGGTGGCAAAATTATGCTAGAATAAAAACAACAAACACAAAAAAGGGGACAGAAAACATGAAACCGAACGCACAATCAAAACTGTCAACATGGCTGCTTTGGGCACCAATAAAATTTGCATTAATTTCTTTTTTCGCAACAACAATCATTGCTTTTGTATACAGCTTTATTGCAGGATACGTTTCCCCGGACGCCCCTTTAAGTACAACACCGCTGATGATACTTGTCACCGTTGCAATTATTTTGTGCATTGCGTATTCTGTATATTCTTTACCCCGCATAAAGATGGACCGTTCATCATTTATCGCAATACATAATGCCCAAACACTGATTATGACCGCATTATTTGTTTTCATATCATACATACTGACCCGCAACGCGCAAAGTTTGATGTTACAGTTATTTGTACTTGAAACCCAATCATCATTAACATTCTTCCTTGCCATTATTGCGCTTGCATTATCATTATTGTATATCACTGGTGTATCCGTTGCGAACGCATACGCCAAATATCAACGCATACGCGCAATGGGCATACCAATGTGGAAAGTAATACTTTCGGTTCCATTTGGTTTTTCTGCATTATGGACACCCGGATATATACTTGAAACAAACACCACCAAGACACCTGGGCAACAAATATCGTGTTCATGGTATGCACGACTTCAAAATTGGATTCTTGGCAAACAAATAAACATAAACACATCATACGTTGTTGTAACATTTATATCTTCATTTTTCTTTGGTTCTTATTCGGTACTGCTAACATTTTGCCTTGCGATAATGTTTGGCATTTGGGCACTTCAAGTTGGCGTCAAGAAATTCACAAAAAACATTGGTGGCACATACGCAACAACGGCGGTAATATTAAACATCGCATTAATCATAATATTTATATGCTTTGCATTATTTGTATCCCCGGCATCTGAAGTTGCCACCACCGGCGCCACAACACTTACCCAAGGATTTTAACCATGAACGGAATTGTAATATTTACTGCACTTGTATTCTTTTTATGGGTTGCGCGTTCTATACTTATACCGATATTAATCGCGGCATTTTTATGGTATTTAATGAACGCCATATCCGACTATTATCGTCGCGTATTTCCGCACCAAGACATAAAGCATTTCTGGTCACGCGTATTTGATTGGACGGCACACATTGCGACACTTGCGACGGTATGTTTGGTTGGGTACTTATTCGTAACCCAGATACGTCCTATGTTTTCCGAATTACTGTCATCACTGCCAACAATCCAAGAAAAATTAATTGGTTTTGGTGCATATTTATCAAACACACTTGGCATAAAGTTTGACAGCAACATGATACCCAACATCACCAAGATTGCGGCCAACATTGGTTCGTCCCTTGCCGGTATTGCGGCGTCCATGGGCATGGTATTTGTATACATGATATTTATGTTTGTTGAACAAAGCACATTTAACAAAAAGTTTTCATCGCTTTTCCCAAACAAACGCCAATCAAAAAAAATGCGTTATATATTGGACAGCATTGACACCAACATGAAAAAATACTTGTTTGTAAAAACAACAATATCGGCAATAACCGGTGTCGCATCGTTTATATGGCTTCAGATGCTTGGGGTTGAATTTGCAGGCATCTGGGCATTTATTGTATTTATAACCAGTTACATTCCCACAATCGGCGCAATTATTGCATGCACGCTGCCAATACTTTATTCATTGGCGACGGCCCCATCGTTACAGCAACCGATACTGACCGCCATTGGTCTTATTGCATTACAAATATTATTTGGCAATATACTTGAACCAAAATTAACTGGCAAAACACTTAATCTTTCCACCTTGGCGATATTAATAAACCTTGTTGTATGGGGATTAATCTGGGGTATTGCCGGCATGTTTTTCAGCGTTCCCATGTTGGTCGCCATATACATTATTTGCGCCCAATTTGATTCGACACGTTGGGTATCTGTATTACTATCCACAGACGGCAACATTCCCGACAAAAACGAAGAATAAAAAAACGTGCTTTACGCATAAAAACCGGGGTTTTATCCCCGGTTTAAAATTGCAATTGCATTTTCAAGAATGACACGTGCCGCTTCTGAATCCAATTTCTGTTTCAATTCCCCCACCCTGGCCCGTCCGATATTTTCTTGGGCAACAAACGACGTCAAGTTTTCTTCAACCGTAATAATTGGCAAATCGGTCTTGGACTTTAAATCTTGAATAAAATCGCACACCGTTTTTGTTGTATCACTGGCACTGCCGTCTTGATAGACAGGCATTCCCACAACAATACCGACACACATTTCATCTTTTGCAACCGCCGCAACACGTTCTGCATGATCAAGCGCGCCACGCGGCAACACAATTGCATCACGCACAAAGACAAAATTCCGCATTGGGTCGGACACCGCCACCCCAACACGTCGCAACCCCCAATCAATTCCTAAAACACGTCCTTGGCGCGGAAAATTCTTGAAATCTGATATAATCATTTATATAGTAACCTTTACCCCTTTTATAATATAACCACTTGCGCGAATTATCAAGCCGCAAATACAAAATTATCCAAGGGGCACATTAACACAAGAAAAGTAAAGGTAAAAAACATGAAAAAGACAGTACAAGCATATATCGGCACAAACGAACAACCAAATATGTACAAGTTGGGTGCCCCTATTACTTTAAAAAATGCTGCCAAAATGTTGCAAGGCATTACATTGACCCAAAAACCTGTATGCACATGTTGGGGTGATTTTGGCTTGACAATGCAAGTTAATGCAAATTCGCACAGTAATGGTCGCGTATACGTTAACTCTGACTTAAACATCATTGCACCAGACACACGTATTCAATTCTATTGCATGGGTCCAAAAGAAGCAGATACTGCAAACGAATTACCGGCATCTGAACGTGTTAAAAAGTGTCTTGAAATGGCGGCGGCCGGCAAATGTCGCGGTCAACACATGTGTCACAACATCTGGCCAACATTCTTTCCAGAATATTACACAAAAACACGTTAATGTGTAACGCCCAAGGACAATGTGATGACAACAAACGCAAAACATGATTTTTATTTAACAGACGATTACAATACCGGCATCAGTGTTCGCTGTGGCCGATATACCAAGAATCAAATATTATCATTCATGCGTATGATGTCACGCATCAAAGAAATTCCTGAAAATACATGCCTGCGTGGTGCCTGTATATTTTTTGACACGCACCATTGTGCGCAGATGTATTTTGGGAATGACGGTCCTTATTTCCATGACAAGACCCAATACACACCAATCGAATGCATGATAACCACACGCAACAAATGTAACGGTAACTGTATTGAAAATATCGTATACGGCAAATGTCCAGACACCTTTGTCCGCGACACAATTGGCAAGAAATTATTATCACACGCATACACTAATGACCCCCAGCGTTAACAGGAACATCACATGAACGACAACAAAATTCAAACATATATAAATGCCCCCGGTGAAAAGCCCCAACAAATCGGCACACCTATTTCATTAACTGCGGCGGCAAAAATGTTAACCGAACTTGGCGCAAACAAAGTCCCATCACAAAACGCATGCTGGTCACACATATTTGCCACACTTGAAAGTGGCCTTAACGTCTGTCGCACAAATTTTCCACAAACGGATTCCAGTCTGCACATCACTGCATTTTTTCAACAAGACATGAAATTTGACTGTCTTGATACCCAAGATGCCATACACGCCAACGAACTTTCCACTGGGCAAAAAATGCACACATGCCTTACCAACATGTCGTATGGCCTTTGTCAAAATCCCGAATGTAAAAAGATTGCAAAATACCTGTTTCCATATCAATACCGAAACACGAAACAGCGTTAAAATTCAAACCGGAAAATTCATTCCGGTTTATTTTTATTTTACACCGATGCAAAATGGGAAAAAACCTTGAATTCTGGCAAAATACCTGTATAATTTCATTTGCTTATAAACACATACAAACAGCATAGGATTCAAATTATGACATTCAGCAAGCAGCAACTACAAAAATTCGCAAACTTGGCACAAATCGACATATCAACCGAACGATTGGAAGAAATGAATATTGATTCTGTGGTTGAATGGTTAAACAAATTACAACAAATTGACACAACTGGCGTTGATGCGATGTTAAGCCCGGTTGAACACAAATTACCACGTCGCCCCGACGTTGTAACCGACGGCAACATTCGTGACTTGGTTTTGGCAAACACGCCGGACAACGCCGGCACATCACGTGGATACTTTGCGGTACCAAAAGTTATGGACGGTGAATAAAATGCACACAAAAGTCGAAGTATGTATGAATCACAAAAAACAAGGTGGTACAACATACCATTATATACTTGGCGAAGAAATTGCCTATAACACCGCCTTGAAATTACTTGACTTAATCTATAACACCCCCGCCCCCAGGTTATGCTGGCTTCATATGACTGCGGACATGCATACAAACGTAAACAGATGTTACGACACGAAACAAGGTTATCGGTATTCTACTTTAAACATTCAGGCTGACTTTAACAAACGTATTTCATGCCCATGTGATAAAACACTTAATCACTACGATGCCGAAACCAAAGTTGAAAAATGTCATGAATTATTATGCGCCGGCAAATGTCGTGACGAATTCATACAAAAAACACTGGGGGCTGTTTTGTTCCCACAACATTACGCAAAAGACAAACAAAAGTAAGAGCAAACAAAAATGATTAACTTGACACTGACTGAAAGCTTACAGAAATTAAACAGCGGCGAAATTTCTGCCGTCGAATTAACGCGCGCATATCTTAACCGCATTGAAAAATATGGTGCGGATTTAAATTGCTATATCACGACGACGCCTGAACGTGCACTTGCCGATGCGGCGGCATCTGACGCACGTCGCGCGGCGGGCGATGCAAAATTCTTGGACGGCGCACCAATTGCGATGAAAGACTTGTTTGCCACCCGCGGTATTCGCACAACGGCGGCATCACGCATGTTGGAAAATTTTGTCCCAGAATACGAATCGACCATTTCACAAAAGTTCATTGATGCCGGTACTGTATTACTTGGCAAATCAAACCTTGACGAATTCGCAATGGGCACATTCAGTAAAACAAGTTATTTTGGTGCCCCAATCAGTCCATGGCAAATGGAACGCCGGCTGACCGCGGGCGGTTCATCGGGCGGTTCGACATCTGCGGTTGCGGGCGGACTGGCCATTGCGGCGACCGGCACAGACACCGGCGGTTCGATTCGTTTTCCGGCGGCAATTACGGGCCTTGTTGGTATGAAGCCAACATACGGTCTTTGTTCACGTTGGGGGTGTGTTGCATTTGCATCTTCACTTGATACCCCGGGCCCAATTACACGTACCGTTGACGATGCCGGATTATTATTAAACATCATGGCGGGTCACGATTCAAAAGAATCCACCAGTTGTGAAAACAACTTTTCATGCACCGGCCCGGTTCAGCCAATCTTGGGCGACGGCAAAAAATTACGCGTTGGCGTAATCCAAGAATTTGCAAACGTTGAAATTTCTGACGACATGAAAACATTATTTGAAAAGCGCATATCAGATTTAAAATCAATGGGCGCCGAAATTGTCGAAGTTTCCATTCCAAACATTCTTGACGCCTTGGCGGCATACTATATCATCGCCCCGGCCGAAGCATCATCAAACCTTTCACGATATGATGGCATGCGTTATGGTCTTCGTGTCGAAGGCAACGACATATACGACACATTCCGCAAGACCCGCGCGGCCGGCTTTGGCGACGAAGTTCAACGCCGCTTGATTGTTGGCACCGCGGTACTCAGCAGTGAATCCTATGACGTATATTTTATGCAGGCCGCCCGCGTTCGTCGCATGATTGCAGACAGCTTTGACGCCGCATTTAAACAATGCGATTTGATTGTATGCCCATCAAGCGCCGGCACCGCCATGCCATTGGATTCTGGGTTAACACCACTTGAATTCTATGCATTGGACTTGTTCACCGTTGCAATGAACCTGGCGGGCATTCCTGCATGCAGTGTACCATGTGGTTTGGCACAAAACGGCCTTCCATTGGGGCTTCAAGTTGTCGGCCGTCGTTTTGACGACATGCGTGTTTTACAATTGGCAAAGCACATTGAAACCGCGGCAAACATTGACAACCGCCCAACAACAATAATGGGGAAATAAAAAAATGAATTATCGCACCACTTCTTTCGACAATAAAAAAACGACCGCAATGGTCGATTTCAGAAAGGAGATGGTGGCTAGGGACGGAATCGAACCGCCGACACAGGGATTTTCAGTCCCTTGCTCTACCAACTGAGCTACCTAGCCAACGCGA
>JAGBGA010000063.1 GCA_017936185.1 Alphaproteobacteria bacterium
CACAATTCGTATTGATTGTTTCCAACCTCCTGACCACTTGATGTTATGTCTTGTGGTTTTTTTCATGGGGGTGTATATGAAAATTGCGTTTGTGTGTTTTTTGTGTTTTTGTTGGGTTGGTGGTGCGATTTCAAATGATGTTGTTTGTGTGGATGGGTATTACTTGAATGATACAGGTACAGAATGTATAACAGTATGCGAACCGGGGTATTATGTAAAAAATGTCGGTGAAGTATGTCAAGAATTACCAACAGGATATTCTGCGTATTATTATACAGATACGGCGCATGTGGTTACATATGGTGAAACGTCGGATAAATACTTGAAACAATGTCCGCGTACCGCGGATGGACGACAAGGACATGTGTCATCGTATGGGGCAACGACAATTGAAAATTGTTTACTGATGATGTCAAACTTACGATATCTTGTTTTGGGACAATCGTGTCCAGATGATGGTTCGGTTTGCCAATATTTTAAAAAAACATCAATGAATCATGCGCCAACACATGGTATGATTCAAGCGCCATGTTATTATTTGTCGGGTGATGATGGTGATGCGATTTATGCTGAAATGCCAGGATATGCCGATGGTGGTCGATGTGTTGGTGGATCGATATTGACATCGTGCGATTCTGGTTTTTATGCAGAAATTGAAATGTCGAGCAGTGTTGGGCCTTCGCGATTGCCATGTGTGCCAGTTGGTGTTGGGTATTATTCGCCGCATGGTGATATTAAACGTTATGAATGTCCGTCTGGAACGGCGACGTGTGGTTATGGTGAATGTGCCGATGATGTTTCAGATTGTGTACAGTACAAGACTTTAAAAATGTCAAATAATTTATCTTTGATTGCCAGCAGTGTTAAATACACCACGCCGGCATTAACTTTAAAGTCGGGTGATAGTTTGTATTTTGTTCAGGCGTATTCTGGATGGGTTGCCAATACGTTGCATGTGCTGCAAGATGGTGTTTTGTATTCGTTGATAAATCCATTGGACAAGTTTACACAGCGCACGTACGTGCATAATTTAATGATTGTGCCGGATTGATTTTACAGAAACGAAAAAGTTCACGCGGCAAAATGCCACGTGAACAAAAACTTTTTTCGTTTGTAAAGGGCGTGCGTTTATATGCCGCCGTTTGTTTTATCGTCTGGGCCAAAGTTTATGCCAAAACCCGCAAATACTTGTGCCAGGTTTACAGCTTCGATTCCTTTTCTGTACCCATGTGCGCGTGCACCATGCTGAATCGCGTTGATGCCGTTGTTATATTCTTTTACAATATCAGTCATTTCAAATGCCTTTGTTACTATAAAAACATCCCCTTGACCCAGATAACAATACACTAACAAAAACTTTTTGTCAAGTGCTTTTGTCGGTTGCTGTTATCGCTTGTTTATTCATTAACCGAAACTTCTTCGACCGATATCGCCATTGGCGCGGGCTGTTGTTCTTCGGTATAGTGAATTTCTTTGACAACGCGTACGCGGCGGTTTTCGGCGTTTGGCGTGTTGTCAGGTGTTGGTACGGCAAGGCCTTCTTCGCCCGCAGATACTGCGACAATTTGACTGGCCGGGATACCGTATTTGAATAACATCTTTTGGACTGCTTCGGCGCGACGGCCGCCCAAGGCATAGTTATAGTTGCTGGACCCGGTTGTGTCGGTGTGGCCAACAACAGATACCTTGATATTTTTATTTTCTTGGGTTGCAGATGCCAATTTTTCAATTAATTCTTGGTATTCTGGTTTTATCACTGCTTTGTTAAAGTCAAAACGTATTTCGAATACTTCTTCCATGACATGTTGTTTTGGTTCAAGTGGAATCTGTTGAACCTTTATCATGGTTTTTTCGCCGGCCGCTGCTTGAATTTGGTCAAGGCGCGCATTTATTGCCGCCAATTCAGAACGCATTGCCATCATCATGTTGATGAATTCTTCGCGGGTTACCAATTCGTCACTTATCATTGGGATTGGTTCGCATTTTTCGCATGCCGGACAATTTACTTCTAGATTGCAATCTGGACATTTTTGGCATTCTGGGCACGTTTGACATTCTTGGCACTTTTGGCATTCTGGGCAATCTGGACAGGATGCGCATGCCGGGCATTCGGGGATGGGTTGATCTTTTTCTGTTACCACAACGGCAATGGTTGGTGCGGCGGGTTGCGACTGTTCGCATTGTGTGTCGCCCATCGGGCAATCAACCGCGGTCAAGCGATTGCCACTGTTGCGAATGCTGTTGTCATTGGCGCTTTTTGTAACGGTTTTATCGCCACCATAGATGTTTTGGTTGAATACCATTGGTTGAACCGGTACAGGATTAATTAAATGTTCGGGTACATTTACATTATTTACAATAATTACACCATCGCGGGTTTGTGATGTGCCACGCATTGATGATAAATTACGTGTGTCTGGGTAATATGTGTCTGTAACCTGGCCAGTTGTGGTTTCGATAACCATGTCACCCGATGTAACGGTTGTTGTTTCGTCCATGGTTTCGGCTTTTTTAACAATTTTTCCACCAACGCAATCGCGCATTGCAGTCATTGTTTTGATAAAGCGGTCGCGACATTGATTTGCAGTTGCGATTTGGCCACTGGCCGATGCGGATAACCAACAATCGAATTTCGCTTGGGCTTCGGCCGCCAATTCTGGGTTCAGATAGGATGCGTCATTTTTTAATTGGTCCATCAAATCGTTATATGCCGCCGATAATTCAAAGGCGTCTTGTTCGTTTTCAACCGGCCAATTTTCAAGTGATTCCGGGAATGGGACTTCGCCACTGAATGCGGCGACCGCCTTGTTCGCAAATAATTCGCCCATGTCGGCATATCCACTGGTCCGGGCGTTGTAAATCGCATAAGAACGATAATTCATTGCCAATTGATTTAAAAATGAATCTTTGTGTGGGGCCGAATATACGTCCAATGATTCAATATAGTCCACCGTTGGCGTTGATACAGAACCGGTGTATTCCATCATGTCGTTGCCCGGTTTGGCACACCCGAACATCGCAACGATGCCCGTCGTCATCAAAATGCGTGATATAACCCATGTTGCCGCGGTTGATTTATTTTTCATAATCCATTCCTTCATTCTTATTAATGATATTATACGATTTTTGCGGAAATTAGTAAAGCAGAAAAAATGACATTTTATTGTAAAAAAGAAACCGCCAATTGGCGGTTTGTATTTTTCTTAGAATCCGAAAACCATACGCTGTTTCGATTGACGTTTTTTTTCGTTGCGAACGGCTTCTTCTTTTAAACGTTTGCGTCGTGTTGTTGGTTTTTCATAACGCTGACGTTCTTTCATTTCGCGATACAGGCCTTCCTTTTGTGATTTACGTTTTGCAACGCGCAATGCCTGTTCGACGTTATTGTCGCGAACAAGAACTTTTACCATCGGTTATTCACCCCCTTTGACGCTTTATGTTTTTTTATTTTGGTGGAGCCAATCAGACTCGAACTGACGACCCC
>JAGBGA010000064.1 GCA_017936185.1 Alphaproteobacteria bacterium
CGTGTGCTCTTCCGATCTCATTAAATTTCGCCGCCACTTCGCGGGGGACTTCAAATTGCGGTTTAATCAGCGCGACCACATACCGCGCGCCCCATTGCCGCAAAACATCAACAATATTGGTCAATGAAATAAAAGAAACATCAATCACAATCAAATCGACAACACACTGTGGGGGCAGGGTGCGAATATCTGTATTTTCCATCGACACCACACGCACATCATTGCGCAATTCCTTGGCCAATTGGTCCGTACCAACATCAACTGCGTACACGCGCGCCGCGCCACGCGACAACAAAACATCTGTAAAACCACCTGTGCTGGCCCCAACATCAAGACACGTCATTCCCGACGGATTAATCTTGAAAAAATCCAATGCATGCGCCAACTTTAAACTGCCACGCCCAACGGAATAGGGCAACACACCACCAACAAGCACATCTTTATCATCAACAGATTGACTGGCTTTTTTTGCAACCGCACCATTTACAGTCACCAACCCCGCCGCAATTGCCGCCGCGGCACGCGCACGCGTCGGATACACATTTCTTTGAACAAGGGCCAAATCTAATCTCATACAACAATAATATACATATACATAAAAAAATCAACTTGCATATGTATAAAATATATATCATAGTGGCAAGACACACACTAAAAAAAGGAGTATAAAATATGGCTGTAAATGAACAAAGCCCAGATTATTGCAATGGTTGTAACAAACGGTGTGAATATGGCTCTAAATATTACGGTTGCGGCGTTGGATACGTACCAACATTAAACAAAGAAAAAGTTGTAGAATACACAAACGCATTTGGCAAAACAATATACGTCGGCCACATCGGTGACGCAACAGAAGCGGTCCAACTTGCCAAACATTTGGCTGCAATATGTCCTAAACACATTAACAACAAAATGCGCTAAACCGCATCAAAAACCGCCAATGTTGGCGGTATATTTTTTATGTACATTCATACAAATAACACAAAAACCTAAACCTTTTTATCAAACATATACACACATCTGCCCTTTTTTTACAAAAAACACATAAAAAACAGCAAAAAGCCACAAAAAACCGCAGAAATCCGCCATTTTTTGCATTTTTTTGACCAAAGCAGGGCACCAAACACCATTTTTCAGCAAACCCGACAAAAAAACACCGCAAATACCCACACCAGCCCACAACACCACAACCATTTTAAATAACCAACAACACATCAACACCAATACATCAACACCCAACAAACTTTAAATTACACCATGCACAGCACAAACAAACATCAACACATTACAAGCACAAACAAAAAACATATTAAACAAATTCGACTTATATTATGCACAACACCCAACAAACTTTAAATTACACCATGCACAGCACAAATAAACATCAACACGTTACAAGCACAAACAAAAACACATTAAAACCTTGACTTATATTATGTATAGTTTCAATGGGCGCCAGCACGTTAAACTATACATAATATACATTATGCGCCTTTTTCCATCAACATAAAAAGCACTACACTCCGCCAAGATTTCACACCTTTACAAGCACATAAAAAAGGACGGCATTAACCGTCCAAAAATTAAAATAATTTATCACAAACAAAAATTAACGCTTTGTTATTTTTTTAATTTTTGTTGCAGATTCCGAAACCACAGTCGACGCAACTTTTGTTGCAACTTTCTGTAACCCTTTTAAACTTTTCTTTAAATCACTTTCCACAACCGACCCCGTTTCAACCGGTTCAACATCCGAACAACAAAACGGACACTTTGTCGCCGCATTATTGATGGTCGACTTGCAATATGGGCACGCATGCGTATTTGCCGGTTTTTTATCACGCATCTTATTCATTGTGCGCACAAACAAGAATATTGCAAACATCGTTATAAAGAAACTGACCACAGAATTCAAAAACAAGCCTAAATTCAGCGTAGTCGCACCGGCGGCTTGGGCCGCAGCAATCGTTTCGTACTTCGCGCCTGCTTCACCACCACCAAGTACAAAGAACCACTGTGAAAAATCAACACCGCCAATCAACAACCCAATCGGTGGCATAATAACATCTTTTACCAACGAATTCACAACCCCGGTCATAACACTACCAACAATGATACCAACCGCCATATCGATTGCATTACCACGTTGAACAAAAGTACTAAATTCTTTTAACAAGTTGCTTTTTTTAGCCATATTTTACTCCTTTTCTTGTTTATTAGAATAATCTTCAATTCCACGCAAAACCGCCCCCAACGTTTTACGCAAACTTTCATCATGCGTTTCGACAGTAATATCTGCCAACGCATAAATTTTATAGCGCTCGTCCATCAGTTGCCTAAGTATTTTTCGGCTGTCCGTATTCAACAATTGCGGTCGCGTATCACGCGCCCCCGTACGCTTTACAAGCAAATCCAAATCCGCCCGCAACCAAACAGATAACGCACGTTCAAGCACCATTTCGCGAACCGCCGGGGTTATAAAAGCCCCCTCGCCCGTTGAAATAACTTTTAGCGCCGGCGGTGTATCAAGCAAACGTTCTATGACACGTTGTTCTACACGCCGAAATTCGTCTTCGCCATACAAGGAAAATATATCAACAACACTACACCCCGCCGCCGCTTCAATTTCTTTATCAGAATCAACAAAAGGAATCCCCAAGCGACGCGCCAACGCACGACCGACACTGGTTTTCCCTGCCCCCATTAAACCGACCATAACAACCGGCCGGTCAATAAATTCTTCTTTTGCATTTTTCATAACGACATTTATCTTATCAAAAAATACAATACAAACAACAAAAAAGATTTTTTTCGCCACACCAAACAAACTGTTTTTATATTTTATCCACGATATTTTTATGCTATAATGTCAATATAAACCTAAAAACAAAATTACAAATAAGAGAGAGCAAAAAAATGAAACACATCCACACATCCATCTTGGCTGCCGCGACCACCGTCGCCCTTCCCGCGGTTGCAAACGCATCCGCCGCATCACACACGTACGCAAACGCGTTATCCGGCCACAACATCGCCATATTACAACACACAATAACACAAACCGCATTCCAATCATTCGAAGGCGCCAGTGAAACAAAATTATTTTCCGCGCCAACACAAAAAGAACCACAAGCACCAAACGCCGACCCCAACCTTTATGGCAAAATGCCAATGTACGGTGAATACAACGACGACGGCAACGCCGGACGCAATGGTGGCGACATAATAAACCAAGACGCCATGATAAACAGCATATGGTTCAATTGGCAACACGTCAACGACAATATACACATTGACAATTCTTCGGATGCCGACGCCAACTTTAACACATTTATGATGGGACTTGCCGGCGGCACCGCAAAAATGGGCAACGGAATATCCGAATGGGGAATATACACCGGATACGTCGATACCAAGCAAACAAACTTCGCACTTGAAACCAAGGGCCAAGGTGGCTATTTCGGCGTATACAACGGCTTTGACATGGGGAATTTCAGTCTGTCTTCAACCATAAACGGTGGCGTAATTGATAACAGCAGTGACACAATATTTGGCACCGACGAATTCACAAACTTTTGGGTTGGCGCCGCTGTCAATGCCGCGTATAATATTGCACTTGACCGCACATTCACGCTTCAGCCATCTTTACACATGGGATACACATGGATAAAGTCTGAAAATTACACATCTGTATCCGGCGACATTTTACAAAACGACGCATTCAACATGTTTGAATTAACGCCCGAAATTCGCGCAATCAAGCACATTGGCAACGGGTGGTACGGAACCATGGGCGTAAAATATGTTATGATATTCGAAAACGGTGGCGACCTTAGTGTTAACAACATTGGCGCGCACGAACTTGAAATTGGCGACTTTTTCGAATACAGCATATCAGTTGAGCGGTCTGTTTATAACCTTCACTTGTCCGCATCAATCGGCCGCCACGATGGCGACCATGACGGTTGGACCGGTGGCATAAACATAAAGTACATCTTTTAAAAAAACGCCCGCATGGGCGTTTTTTTATAGACAAGACCACCAAACATGCTATGCTGATACAAAGCAAAGGATTTGTACAAAATGCCAAGTTACAAAATATCTGAACAAAACTTTCAGGAAATTCAAAAAAGCATTGATGGACTGTTGTCCAGCAACCTGACCCCACAACAAAAAAATGCACTTATGCTGATTGCCGGCACGCTTAATCGCGCCACACCAATTGAAACCGACGCCGACAAAGAAATACTGACCGACCAAAGGGCACAACAAATTTTGGGTCCCAACATCAATGGCACAATATACTTTAATTACGACACCGGCAAATGGAATCGCAACGAATACATGGGCCACCCAATAAAACACGAAAGCGACAACACAAAATACGCCCAAGAATTCAAACAACGCCTGGAATCCACACCACAATTCCAAGACATCGATATTATCGCATACATAATTATGCCAATTTACAACACACATTTTATGGATTACGACATGACAACGACCAACCCAACATACGATTCAAAAGGCGACTTTATCGTTGGAAACATTATATGTCGTGATAAAAAAGACGGAAACATTTTACCAATAAATCCAAAATGGACATGCCATGGTCGTTGTGGCAAGCCCGAAAACGTCGCCAAAGAAGTTGCGCGTTTTGCGATACACATGCATTGGCAAAAATACTTTGACGCCATGATAAACGCCCATAAAAAACAACGTTAAAAAACCGCCCACCGGCGGTTTTTTTTCCTTACATTTTATAAATCCTTAGCAACGAAACATCCGACGTACCGGTCGACCCCGAACCGCCATCGCCGCCATTAACATACCGAACAGACGAAGTACCAGTTAAAACACCCGCACCACCACCGCCGCCACCATACGACACCGCCACTTGTCCACCACATGAATAATACACATTTTTTCCACCAACACCACCATGTACAGTAACCAATTCCGAACATGACGCATTTGCACACGATGTAACATCCCCACCATCACCACCACCAGACGCCGATGCATCACCACCAACACCAATAGCAATACCATCATTCAACAAAGGATACATTCTTGATATTTGACCACCCGCACCATTCGGCGCACCACCACCGCCACCACCACACGCGCGTGCCACTGCGCCATCGCCGGTCTGAAATCCCGCAACTTGACTGATATAAGACGTTACTGGCGCCGCCCCCGCAAGCCCCATTCCGCACCCCGTACTGGTGTTTATATTATCCACTCTCCTGTAATTATGCGATGGGCACGACACACCCGGGGCACCACTTGCGCGCCATACACGTTTTCCCACAACCAATATCGAATCTACACCCGACGCCCCGCCACCATGTCCCGCCGCGGAACCGGTTTTTACATCAACATTAATCTGCCCCGGATTACCATCGCCACCGCGCAACGCATAAACCGTCGTCGGTTCTGACACAGAAAACAACGCGGATTCAGTATGTAAATTATCAATACTTAAAACATCCAAACAGTGCGCACTGTTTTGCCCCGCCCCGCCCCGCAATTCCGCACGATAACACCCCGGCTGTAACACAATTTCATTACAGGTATTAAAGTTCGTCACTTCAAACACCAATTCTTCAACACCAGTCAACACACACGCACCCGCCGGAACATCATTTACCGCCGTATAAACGTCACCCGCCGGCGTTTTAAAATAAAGCGTTTGCGCAAGTAATATAATCGGCACAAGCATTTTAACTATCCTATTTTATATATACGAACATAACTGTCATCCGACGCACCGGTCGACCCCGAACCGCCATCGCCACCATTAAAGCAATCTGTACCACACCAGTCGCCACTGGACACGCATTTACCTTCACGTCGCAAGATACAAACACCACCACCGCCACCACCACCATATGACACAGTCACTTGCCCACCACATGAATAATACACATTTTTACCACCCACCCCACCGGTGGCATAATTTAAAGTTTCTGAATTTCCTTGCTGATTTTCAATATCACCACCATTCCCACCACCAGACGCCGACGCATCAGCCCCCGGCAAAAGGTATGAATACGTCGTACCACCATCGGCACCACCATCACCACCACCAGACGCGCTTGCGCCCCCGCCACCACCACTGCAATACCCACCATTCGCAACATTAGAAAAACCGTCGCCACCATCATTATTCTTCGCATCCAACACAACACCACCACCCCCACCGGCACAACAGCTTCCCAAAGACAAACCACCACCTGGAATCCCACTCACAACATTATTGTAACACCTTGTACCAAAACCACCACCCGAACGAACAATTTGATTATTAAAAACCAACATTGAATCTACACCCGACGCCCCGCCACCGGACACCTGACGATTATGTGCAATTCCACTGTCATTTCCATCACCGCCACGAAATGAATACACAGTCGTTTCTGTACTTAATTTAAAAACGCTTGAAACAACATCGCCCAAAACACGTGTTAAACCGGTCCCAGTCTGACATCGATACGGTCGCCCACCGGTACCGCCACGCAATTCTGCACGATATATTCCGGCCGGCAACGTGATTGTTTGACATGTATTTATTGTATTTTCTTCATACACCAGTGTCTCTGTCGCATCGAACACACCACCCCCAAGTGGCATTATCGCAACATGATATATTTCACCCGCCGCATTTTTTATATGCAACGCAGGCGACGTCAATTGCTGTGCGCGCGCAACGATTTCAACATCACCAATATGCAACACTGGCATACCCACCCCCCTATTACAACTTTCAAAACAAAAACCACAAGACATAACATCAAGTGGCCAGGAGGTTGAAGACAATTGCTAGAATTGTGTCGCTTATTCAATATATTCGCAAACCCTCCTGACCAGTGGGATTGATCAGGAGATTTTCATCAGAATAAAAAACAGCGCATCTTTGCGCCACAGGTTCTTTTTCCGACGCTAGCAACGGGTCTTCACACCCCATCGACAAAACACTTGTCGACACGCGTATATTAACACATATAAAAAATGAAATCAAAACAAAAAACCGCCCACCGGCGGTTTTTTTTAACGTTGTTTAACAATCTTTACAGGCAATTTTTTATTTATCCCCAAACACCACCGCCACGTATCTGCGATAATTCTGGAATCATGTCCCCGCCCATCAAAATCAATCACCCAATCCCGAACAATCATCTGATGCGACACATATAAATCATAATCGTCTGCAAACTTTTGCAACGTACTTCCTTGAATACGCAAGTTCCTGTCATAATCTGTATATGCGCACAAAGGTTTCGGCCCAAGCACATTAATACAACGCGTACAAGCCCCCTTTATCACCGAACGCTTTCTCAAAACCCTACTCCATATTCGCAAGTTGTTCCAATTGATCCGCGGCAATCAGGGCGTCAATCATTTCATCAAGCCCCGCCCCACCGGCCAAAATATCGTCCAACTTGTAAAGCGTCAATTTGATACGATGATCTGTCACACGTTGTTCTGGGAAATTATAAGTACGTATTTTTTCACTGCGGTCACCTGAACCAACCATTGATTTACGCGACGCGTTACTGGCACTCATCTGTTCTTCGCGCTGCTTTTCATACAACTTGGAACGAAGAACCGACATTGCTGCAATTTTGTTCTGCAACTGCGACCGTTCATTTTGACATGTAACAACAATCCCCGATGGAAAGTGTGTAATACGAATTGCGCTGTCTGTTTTATTAACGTGCTGGCCACCGGCACCAGACGCGCGGAAAATATCGATACGAATATCCTTGTCTTCGATTACAACATCAATATCTTTTGCTTCGGGCATAACGGCGACCGATGCCGCACTGGTATGAATACGCCCCCCTGCTTCGGTTTCTGGGACGCGTTGCACACGATGTATTCCCGATTCAAACTTCATACGACCATACGCACCCGCACCATCAATCTTGAAAACAATTTCTTTGTATCCACGCAAAGACGTTGCGTTTTCTTCAATCACTTCAACCTTCCACCCTTGGCGCAGCGCATACGATTTATATTGGTTATACAAATCACCCGCAAACAAGGCCGATTCTTCGCCACCAACCCCGGCACGAATCTCCATAATAACACTGTTATCATCAGCATCGTCGCGCGGCAACAGCGCAATCTGTAACCGTTTTTCTATTTCTGGCAACGCATGATTCAATTCGTTCAATTGTTCAACCGCGATTTCACGCAATTCTGGGTCAGATTGCATTTCACGCGCATCCGCGATACCCGCCGTCGTTTGAAAGTATTCCGCAATCAATGGTAATATTTCATTTAAACGCGAATATTCTTTGGACAGTTTGGTCAATTCATCACCAGACACATTCCCCGAATTCATCTGGGCTTCGATATCAGATGCGCGTTTTTGAATATCTTTCAACTTTTGTTCAACAATCATATTAAACACCCCTTAAAACTTTTATCGCATCTGCAACAGATACATTTTGCTGTTCACCGGTGGTCATATTTTTAAGCGCAACAAATTGATTTTTTACTTCATCTTCACCAATTATCATGCTGAACTTTGCTTTTATTTTATCAGCATACTCAATTTGATTTTTAAACTTTTTTTCCGCATCAAGATACGCCGTCGCTGCAACATTTGCATCACGCAAAGCATTCAATACAGACACCGAATACGCCAAATTTTCATTCCCCATACAAAGCACCGCCACATCAACCGGCGATTCAAATTGCGTCAAATCAATCGCGCCCGCCTCCATCAGTGCGACAAAAATTCGCGAAAAGCCAATTGCAGCCCCAACGCCGATAATTTTTGTCTTGCTGAACTTTCCGGCCAAATCCGCATAACGACCATCACCGGCCGCCGTCCCCAATTCTGGGTGACTTAACAAGCTGAATTCAAACACCAACCCTGTATAGTACGCCAAACCACGCGTAACAGACAAATCAATTTCGGCATTTTTCACCCCGAACAATTTCAACGTTTTCATAAAATCATTCAATTCTGAAATCGCCGCATCTAAATTGTCAGACTTGTTCAAGAAGCCCGAATAACCATTTGCAAATACACTTTTAATTTGCTTTTCTTTATTTTCGTCATTCAACGTATCACGCAGTCCTTCGGCAAAATCTTCGTCGCCCATTTTATCTTTTTTATCAATTAAAACGAACACATCTTTCTTTTGCCCATCGTTCATTTCAAGCCAATCGAACAACGCATCCCAAAATGGACGCGACCCGACACGCACAGCATTTTCACCGATGAATTCGGACACAGAATTTAAAGTACGCTGAATCACAGAAATAATTTCCGCATCATAATTCGTCGACAACGAATTAACACCCATTATATCCATATC
>JAGBGA010000065.1 GCA_017936185.1 Alphaproteobacteria bacterium
AAACAAGCCATCTGGCGAAGTTTGAATCTTACGTAGCGAAAGGGGCCCATTGCGCCAACGTGGCGCGAATGGGAATCAGACAATCCCTTCGAAAAAAAATGCCCCGCATGGATGGGGATTTGTATACATGTCGAATTCGCATTGTCGGCGTTTTATCAGCCCCCTTGACACTTTGCCTTGGGTGCGATTCCATGCCAGCCATGCGGATTCAAGGTCGCGATATTTTGAACTTTGAAATCCTGGGTTGTTTATAAATTTTACTACGGTTGATTTTTTAAAGTTTTTGGCACCGATATTGTACGCAAATATCACCAATGCATCATATTGATTTTGTGTTAATGGCACTTTGATGGCGTTTTTAACAGCTTGTTCTGCAACGATGATATCTTGTTTTAAAAGGTCTGTTGCCTGTTGTTCGGTCAGTGGCGCGTTGAAATTTTCGCCTTGTTTTACAAGGTGTCCGTATCCAATGGTTGCGCCCGGCGGTAATTCTGTATGTTCTGGTACATATTGCCCTGTTTTGTCGTCGTAAATTACATGAAGGCCATCCTTTTTTACGCATCCTTCAAGTTTTTTCAGGCATTCAATACCTTGTCTGCTGATTTTCATGTTATATAATCCTTTTGAAAAAAATCCCGCCACATGGGCGGGAAATATAAAAAAGACGACACAAAAGCCGTCTGTTAGTGATACATATTATATCACAAATTGCAAAAAAAATCAACAAGTATACAAAACGTCAAAGTTCCCGCATAATCAGTTCTGCGAATTCAAGAGGTGTTGTATGTGTTGCAATCATAATTTTGGCAACTGTGTTACACGACGGCCATCTTGGTGTTCCGTCTGGCGAAAATTGTTTACTTTTATTGAATGTTGTTGCATCAAGTCCGCTAAGTTTTGCCAATCCCGAACAGCTAAGTCCTTTATCCTGGGCCAGTCTTTCAATTGCCGCCCAAAGTGCATGGTGTTCCATAATTTTCCCCTTTCCGTACATTTGCTTGGTTTAATTTCAAGCGTTTCAAGTTATAGTTGAATTATTTCTTAATATCAAACAAAAATCAAGAAAAAAAGAATATGGAAATAAAATCAATTTCTGGTTGTGTTTAATTTTTTCTTTTTATATGTACAAAAGTATGATACAATACCTGGTATGAAAGGCAAGATATTTTTACCATTATTGGTAATGATGTTTGGTTTGGCGGCTTGTCAAACCGCATCGAACAATGAAGTTGTTGAATCTGAAATTGTTTCAGAATGCGTTGGTGCAAATTGTGCGATTGTTCGCTATTCTGCGCCAAACGGTAATGATTTGGTTCTTGAAACCGATCGGCATATTATTGAAATCGCGGCCCAGCCGGGAACCCAATATTCATATTATGTTTGGGCGGGCGACAAAGATATGTCTGACGACCCCGACATGATTGTCCAAGATGGAAATGCAATGGTTTTAACCCAAGAATAAAATCACCCCGAATTGGGGTGTTTTTTTATCGTGCATCACTTGTATACTGCGTCAAGAATTGTAAAATATCGCCCCGAACATCCATCCAATTTTCCCCGGATTCAATTGGACTTGCGGCGTCTGGGAACAAAACAAAAGTCAATTTATGTAAATCGTATTGGTTGTACGCATTATAAAGCGTCCACGCCAATCGATTGTTAAGGCCGCTGATATCTTGCTTGCCACAAATAAACAGTTGTGGCACATTGATATTTTTATCGTATTGCGTGTGCTTTGTGCCCTTTAGTATCCAATAAGTATGGTTATAGGTTATTCCATTATCGCATTTACATATTTTGGGAATCATTTTTGCGCATTTATTATCGCCGAACAAGTGTTGTCCAATCCATGTCATTGCCACACATTGACAGTATTCGATTCTTGATAATTTTCCGCCACCTGCGGTGCAAATTGCGCCATTGCATTTATGTGTGTGCGAAATTATCTTTTGTGCAACAAATCCACCGAACCCATGTCCAACCAAAAATAAAGGCAAATTATATTTTTGTTTTATTTTATACAAAGTTTCAATTTCTTGTTCGACTGTTTTTGTAAATACGTCACCATGTTGCGGCTGATTCTTGTTACAGAATACGACATATCCGTTTTTATTCAAAAATTCGGCCAATTTATTATACTTGTGATATTTATTTTTCACAGACTTAATTATTTGAATTGTGCCGATTGGTCGTGTCACATTGTCCCATACTTGCATTAATACACACCTTTTTCATTGTGCGTATTATAGCATCCTTGCCGCGCATTGTTTCATAGGTATGTTTTCTGATTTTTTTTTGGCTTGTTTTATGCGTTTTGTCCTGCGACGCGTCCACTTGCCCACGCCCACTGAAGGTTAAAGCCGCCAAGGTCGCCTGCGATATCCATTACTTCGCCGGCAAAGAAAAGCCCCGGGCACAACTTTGATTCCATTGTTTTTGACGATATATCATCTGTGGCGACACCGCCGCGCACGACTTCTGCACTGCTTAATCCATGTGGTTTAATTTTGCTTTTATCAATAACGATATTGTTTACATTATTCGCAATTATATCGATTTCGCGGTCTTTGATATCTGCGATATTTCGTTGTTTGTCGCCCGCAATCAGCTTTGCAATACGCATTGGAAGTATATTGGCCAACACACTTGCGATATTTTTCTTGCCGCATTGGCGTTTTGCGTCGCGCATCATTTGTCCAACGTCGATGTTCGGCGCCATATTGATTATAATTTCCTTTGACATGTCACAAAGGCTTGCACGATATGCCAACGGCCCGCCAATTCCAAAGTGCGTAAACAGCAAATCGTCTTGAATTTTAACCTTGCCGATTTTAATTTCTGCATTAATTGAAATCCCGGCCAGTTCGCTTTTTGCCCCAGATATCGCCAACGCACAAAGGGCAGGGCGCATTGGTATAATCTTGTGCCCAAAAGACTTTGCGATTTTGCATCCCATATCTGACACACCCAATGTTGCAAAAGACGTCCCGCCGGTTGCGACAATCAAAGACTTTGCTTGGTACGTTTTGTTGGGCGAATTTATTATGAACATGTCGCCATTCTTTGATACACCTGAAACGTACGTATCAAATACGAAGTGCGCGCCATTTGCGTCCTGCATCAGTGCATCTGTCACATCCTTGGCGCCATTTACGCAAAAATACCGTCCGGGCGTTTTTTGATAAAGTTCAATATTATGTTCATTTGCCCAGGCAAGTATATCATTTGGTGACACGCGACTAAGCGCGCCCCGCACAAAGTTCGGATTTTCACCAAAATATCGTGTATATTTTGCGTCTGTGTTTGTTATATTGCACTTACCACCACCTGACGCCATAACCTTGCGTGCAGGTTCATGTCCCATATCGATTACGGCGACACTTTTTTTGTTGGCTATGGCGGCGCCTGCGGCACTAAGTCCGGCGGCACCCGCCCCAATTATAATAACATCAAAATGTTTCATTTGGGTTCCGTTAAATTCAAGGCGTCTCTTATACATTATACCGTATTACGCCCATAAACTTCAATATAGTATATGTTAAAAGTGCGCGTCTTTAGTATGGGTTTGATACACTATGCAACCATGCGTTTTTCGGGTTCGGTATTATCTAACATATATTGGGCTGCCGAAGATAAGAAAGCAGAACGATTTTTAGATATGCTATCAATACGTGCAACCAAGCGACTGTCTAAGGTCACTAATACACGTTGGGTACCAAACCCAGGAATCGCAGGAATAATAGCAGTAAAATAATCAGGTGCATCCTTTACCCAATCTGCCCATCCGCCCCAGTTTGCTTTTATTTGTTCAAAAGTGCGTGGCGCAGGTATTTTTTCGCCTAATTCATGCATTGTTTCTATATGACTTGCTAAACCCTCTACTGCATTTTGAACAGCATCTTCATAATCATTACCAACAGTTGAAAACCCAGGAATATCAGGCACGATAACACCATATTTCCCAGTGTCTTTATCATGTTCTAATAAAGCGATATAGTTGTTTCTTTTCATTTGTGCCACCTTTTATTTCAATCCTGCTTGACGTAGTATGTTATTCGCCGTTCCCATCGGGGTATCTTTTTCGGGGTGCTTTACGGTTACAATGCCTGATTTGGTCGGATGTTTAAAGTGGTGATGTGACCCTTTAACCCGAACAAGAACCCAGCCGTCTTTTTCTATCATTTTTATCAACTCGCTACTCGAAAACCTGACCGGCATACCCAACCCCTTGCTTGTTGGCCAAATTATAACACATCATCGGGCAAAAAGTCAAGAAAATATATATTTATGTATATACTGTGCACAAAGTTTTCTGCTGATTTGACTTTTTTATCTGTGTTGTTACAAAATCAAAAAACCGCCCATCCGGACGGTTTTTAAATGGCGTATTTTTCCTAAAGTATTTTGAACTGTCGATTGTATTCGTATGCGCCACAATTCAAGAATACACAGTTTTCACTGTTTTTCGTGCTTGCATTGTTTGTCCAGTTAAACGACCCCGTCACGACGTATTTTTTATCAAAGATTGCGAATTTATTATGTTCTATTTTATATCCGCGATGGAATCTTATTGGGATTCCCGCATCGTTCATTTTTTGTATCAAAGAATATTTATTTTTTGCCTGCGTTCGGTCTGTAATAATTCGTATATTTGCACCGCGTTGTTTTGCCTTTATCAACGTGTTTGCAATTCGTTGATTGGTAAAAGAATACATTGCGATATCAATTGTTGATGCATTTTCGATTGCGTCAATTATGTTGTTTTCGCAATCTGGGCCGGGCGCAAAATATGCGTGCACTTCACATGTGTTGTTGCATTCTTGGCACGACTGTGTACGCACAGCAGCTGCCGTAAAAAATATACTGCATACACACGAAATAACAAGATGCCCCAGATGAAATCTTCTCATGAAAAACGACCGCCAACAAGATTAAGCGGTCGGGCAGTTAGTAAATCATAAAGTGTAATGACTCCGTTGGTCTTTCGGAAATCCGTATTGTATACACCAACGGCTGCCCGACCAAGGGTCGCGTTACGAATGTCGCACAATAACATCCTGCAAGCGTATCA
>JAGBGA010000066.1 GCA_017936185.1 Alphaproteobacteria bacterium
ACATCGGGTGGTAATGCGTTAAAGTTCTATGCGTCGGTGCGCCTTGATATCCGCCGTACAGGACAGATTAAAGACAAAGAAAATATTATCGGAAATGAAACGCGCGTCAAGGTTGTGAAAAATAAGGTGGCGCCACCATTCCGTACAGTTGACTTTAAAATTATGTATGGCGAAGGTATTTCAAGAATAAGTGAAATATTGGATATGGGTGTGAAGTATGACCTGATTGAAAAGGCGGGCAGTTTCTATTCTTATAACAGCGAAAGAATGGGACAAGGGGAAGCCAATGCACGCCAATGGTTGAAAGACCACCCAGATGCACAACAGGCGTTGCTTGATAAAATTATGGCGCGCGCATCGGGAATTGCCGAAGAAATGACAACCGGACCAATTGACGATGATATAGATGGCGAAATGGGTGAAGTTGAAGAATAAGTATTTCGTGCCCCCGGTGTTTTTGCCGGGGGAATTTAATATAGATAAACAAAAAGGATAAAAAAATGAATCTTAAGCGTATGTGGGCAATGACACAGATTGTTGTACAGGGACATGTGTTGAATTGGTTTTGGCGTGACAGAAAGCACAGACGTGAAGTGCGAAGCGCGGTTATTGAACGTGTAATCCCAAAATACTTTGAAAGATATTTGCCGGCGGCCGCGGCGGTAAAAGAACGCGTGCCGGTTAATAATGATAAAAATGACAAGATTTTTTCACTTTGGTTACAGGGTGAAGAAAATGCACCGGAATTGGTCAAGGCGTGCTTTCGAAGTGTGCGTAAACATTGTAAACAAGAACTGGTTGTGTTGGATGAAAATACGGTGTTTGATTATATTTCGTTGCCAGATGTCATTATGAAAAAGCGCAAGGCAGGAAAAATATCACATGCGCATTTCGCAGATATTTGTCGTGTGGAATTGCTTTATAATCATGGGGGGTATTGGTTGGATTCAACCGGGTTTGTTACTGCGCCAATCCCAGATTGGATTTCAGACGAAGACTTCTTTGTTTATTTGGCCGGTAAAAATGTGGGCAGTCCATACAGTTATATGCAAAATTGCTTTATCCGTTCGCGAAAGGGGGCATATCTTTTGGATGCGTGGCGGGCAATGATGTTGGATTATTGGATGCATGAAAACGGACCGTTTGATTACTTTATGCATCAATTATTGTTCAAGACAATGGTCATGAATGACCCGCGTGCAAAAAAGCACTTTGCAAAAATGCCGCATGTTGACCAAGACCCAACGCATGCACTTTGGTGGGCGTATGCAGAAAAACCTTTTGATAAAGATACGTTTGAAAAGGTGACAAGTGGGGCGTTCTTTCAAAAAACAACGTACAAGCAGGCGAAAAATCCGCCAAAAGGGTCGTTTGCAGATGAAATGTTGAAAATGTAATACAGGGGTTTCGTATGCCAGTGGTTTCAGTCGTTATACCAGTATATAAAGCAGAAAAGTATCTTAGAAGATGCCTTGACAGTTTGATTGCGCAATCGTATAAAAATTGGCAGGCAATCTGTATTGATGATGGCAGCCCTGATTCATCGCCGGCAATTCTTGATGAATATGCCGCGCGTGATGAACGATTTGTGGTTGTTCATAAGCAAAATGCCGGCGTGTCGGCGGCACGTAATGATGGTATAAAAAACGCAACAGGAAAATATATTCATTTTCTTGATGCAGATGGTTGGGTGGATGCAGACTTTTATCAAAGTATGTTGCGCGTTGCACGAAATACCAAGGCCGATATGGCGGTCGCGGGTTTTGTCACAGATAACAAATATACAAAACCAATCAAATATAAAAATACGGTTGTTGCCAAGGGAATTTATAATAAATTGCGTGCGTCGTTTGCGTTGACGGATTCTTATGTGTGGCGATATTTGTTCGAGGCAGATTTTATAAGAAAAAATAATTTGCAGTTTGATACAAATCTTATCGCCCAAGAAGATACTTTGTTTGTGTTGGATGCAATTGCGCGTGCCGATTCTGTCGCGACGGTGCCGGGTGTTTCGTATCATTATATGTTTAATGAAAATTCAGCATTAAATTCACGCGATGCCGCACACCATGCACGTGTAAAGCAACAGTACAAAATTGGAAAACAATACAGACGCGATTTCGCAAAAAAGCATGGGGTTATGCGACTTTGGCGAATGCGAAAAATAATAAACCTTTTCCGATAATAATAAACCAAGGGGTGTTTAATATGCCGGCAATTTCAGTAATTATTCCAATTTATAATGTCGAAAAGTTTTTGTACAGATGTCTTGAAAGTTTGCAAAAACAGACTTTTACAGATTGGGAGGCGATATGTGTAAACGATGGCAGTCCAGATAACAGTGCAGATATTATTAATCACTTTGTGCAACATGATGCCCGGTTCAAGGTTGTTAATAAAGAAAATGGTGGACTGTCCGATGCGCGTAATGCCGGTATGAATGTCGCAACGGGGAAATATATTTTGTACCTTGACAGTGATGATTTTATTCATCCGCAAACATTGGAAATTGCATATTCGTTGGCGTTGCGTGATGGGTCGGATATTGTGTCTTTTACATATGACAGAATATATCGCCCACAATTGATGATACGGCATTTCTTGAAAATGGATACGGATAATGTTATCCCAAAACGCATTAATAAAAAGTATGATGTTGCAAAAATAAAAACACGCGTCACAGATGATGTGTACCAGTATGCAACCGAACGTATGGTAAATGTGCCACGAAAAAACAAGCGGTTTATGATAAAACATTGCCAGGTTTGGAAGAATCTTTATCGGCGGGAACTGATTGAAGATATTCCGTTTGAAAAGGGATTGTTGTTTGAAGATTTTCCATGGTGGAGTATTGTTATGCTGCGTAATCCGCGCGTTACAATTGCGCCGTTGCCGTTGTATTTCTATGTGCCAAATTTTGGTGGAATTGTCTTGTCGGCCAAGCAATTGAAAATAATGCAAAGTTTATGTCGCGGGTTGGCAATCGCAGATGCAGTGTATAAAAAAGTGGCAACGCCATATCAAATGCAGAAATGGTCGGAAAACTTTAAGTGGTATTTTATTGAAAAAGCGTTTGGAAAAATAAAATATCTTGATGGCCAAGATGATGTTAATGCCGCACGTGAATGTTTTCGTGAACTTGAACGGGCAGGGGTCTTGGACAAGCCACCGTATAAGTGGGCAAAAAAATTAAGATGCGATATTTGTGAATTTATACAAGTGTGTAACTGTGAATAAAAAAATCCCCCAAATGGGGGATTGTTATTTTTCAAATTTGGATTTTTCTGGAAAGCGTTCCGCCATAAATTCAGCATTCGCACGCAAGATTTCATCGTCTGTGTCACGTGAATCGTTTATACAAAATGTCGGCGCGTTTAAAAGGGCGCGGCGGGCACTGCGTGTGTCGGTGCAATATACCGGGGAATTCTTTATCCATGGCATAAATACAAGGTTATAGAAAAAGTCGGTTATTTTGTGACGCGTGTGTTTGCGGGCGCGTGAGTGTATGAACTTTGCGCGACCGGTTATTAAATCGTAAAGATTGAACATCCAACGTTGAACTTCGGTATTGGTGCGAAACTTGTTACGTGTTTGCGCGTCGATTTGATCGGTGATTTGTGGGTGGTTGCGACATTCCAACCATGATGACTTTAAATATGGGTCGATGCCATGTGATGGGCGATATTTGTATACGCGTTTGCCAAATACATGTTCGATAAATTCGGCCGATAATATCAAGGTCTGGTTATATTCGTCGACACGACTTTTCCACAGTTTTATGTTATTGCTGCGATGGGAATGATTGCTGTATAAAACGCGGGCACGACCAAGTTTGTCGAAAAAGAAACTGGGCTTTAGGGCGCGGTTAAAGAACATGTCGTCGTTCATTAATAAAAAGCGTTCGGATAACCCAGGTATGTTTGGTATGCACATTTCAATCGCCGTTGCGTTAAATGTTGGAATTGCATCCGATGGCATGATGGCGCTGTGTGGTACAATTGTAATCTTTGGATGGTCGGTGTTTAACCATTTTGGTACTTGGTCAAAGCCGGTAACGATATATATGTGATTAACCCAGGGGGCAAATTTTTCAACACTGCGTAATGAATATAAAAATTCGCCGTTGTCGCGCCAGCGCGCTTCGATTGCGGCGTCTTCATAGACAGGTTTTTGACCTTTGATTATTTCAAGCCATTTATCTTTTTGGGCACGCCAGTTTTTATCACTGTCATCAACCCAAAGATATACGATGTCAATTTTTTCATTCTTTTTCATGATTGTTTACACCCCTGATTTTTGAAAGCGGGTTGGTATTTTTACAACACGCTTTATACCCAACATGCCCGGTTTATCAAATGCGTAAATCGGACGAAATATTCGTTGCATTACACGTGCAATCTTTATCCATCGTTCATCATGCGCGCGGCGTGATGTTACGTCGTTTATGGTGCCATTGCCACGACGGCGAAGATGGTTTACCCAATCGGCACCGCGGGATGCGGCCTTGGCAACCAACATGTCCATGTCAACCGCGCCAAAGTGCAACAAGTACAAGTTTGAATCAATGTGAAAATTTTTGCCGTTTATACTGTGAAAGCCACTGCCCCAACGGACGGGACGATTGATGACAACAGGCTTTGTATATCGGGTCGAAAGAAGGGCGTATGCACGTTGGGCTAAAAATGGCTTGGACGTGTCAAGTGTCTTTTCGTGGGTCATGTGTTGGCCAACGTCAAGCCCCAAACCCGATACGGTTGTGTTTATTTGTTTCGACGAAAGGTATTCGGCCAAGCCCATGTTTAATGCCGGGTCGACAATTAAAAATTCATCTGCGTCACAGCCAATGACAATGTCGTATTTTTCTTGGTCAAGTAACTTTTGCGCCAGGTCAGACATTAATCCAATGCGATATTTGTCGCCCGCACTGCGTGACATGTCGGTGTGGGGCAATTTTGTTATGTGCGCATCGCCAGAATTTTCAGGGGCGTCTTGGTCAAGACCGTCAAGGTATATATAAAGGTTTTCTGTGCCAATCTGGTCGCCATAGTATTTTATCCATCGGGATAAAAAGAATTCATCGTTACGGGCCATCGTTATGGCGGCAATTCGTTTTGTCATTTTTATATGCCTTCTTTTAATATTTTGTAAAGCGCATGATGAACGCACCGAATAAGTATTTTTATTGGGTTTGATGTCAGTAACCACCCCACATGGGTGTGACCGTATTGTTCGCCCGCAGATTCAATTATCGCACTGCGCGCGTCGTTGGGAATTTGATTTAATACATATTTTATTTGTCGGCCAAGGGCACCATGATATCGATTAAAGGCGACTTTTTTCATAAACGGCATTTTTATGTGATATAATTTTTTTATATGGTTATATATGCCGCGGTTGCGTACGGTATATATGCACGACCACGTCATGCCATTTTCAATGATGCGTTTTGAAAGACCTTGTTCATAAAGTTTTGTTATTCGGCCTTTGTTCGTTTGTTTGGTCACAGAATTTATAAATTCGTCATACCATTGGGATAAAAATACACATGGGCGAAGGCCAACAAACCACGATTGGATGTGTGGGTGTTCGCGATGTGGATTCTTGACAATGCCAAAGGCCGCGTCTGGGAATGATTCCATTTTTGTAAAGTATGGGGCCATGTTATAAAGCGGGCCGTATACAGAATCATTTACCATATACACAAAATCGTATTTGGATAAATCAAGATTCTTTTGTGCCCAAAGGTATGCGCGTTTGTACGAACCAAAGTCATATTCGCCATGACGGGCGGCCGATGCGTAAAGTGTTTTGTCGGATACTTTTTTTAATTCGGATTTTGGACAGTCTGAATCCATTACCAATATTATGTCACCAAATTGCGCAAG
>JAGBGA010000067.1 GCA_017936185.1 Alphaproteobacteria bacterium
ATTGCATCTGCGCGTGCAACGGCATCAATTGCCATATTTGTTGAATCGTGCGCGATTCCCGCATTTGCACGTTCCAATCCGGCGGTATCCGTCAACGTGTATGGCCGTTGTTTAAACATCCCCGACACAGTATCACGTGTAACCCCGGGGCGGTCATGCACCAATGCATCACGTGTCCCCGTCAGCGCATTAAACAGCGTTGATTTTCCTGTGTTTGGTCGTCCTGCGATTGTTACTTTTATCATCACTTTTTCCATTGATTTTTTTTTATTATAAAGCAAAAATATAAATAATCAAATTTCAAGGGGCACAAATATGATAAAGAAACTTAAAAAATCTTTTAAGCATATTCGCAATATTATTGTGAATCCGCGGCGTTATTTTACTAAAATTGTTGCCGACGGAAACATGGAAGAATCCATGTTAAAGGCATTTTTATACGGTCTTTTGGGTGGGTGTTTGGTATTGCTTATTCGTTTATTGGGCGGTGCGACAATAACAATTGGTTCAATCTTTACCGCGATAATAATTGTACCGGTATTGGCGGTTGCCTTGTTGTTTGTTATGGGCGGTTTAATGATGTTGGTATCTGAAATCACCGGTGGCGAACGCGATTGGGAAATTGCAATCAAAGGTTTGGCGTCAATATTCTTTATTTATCCGGTTATATTGGTATTAAATGCATTGGCGTTTAATTGTACATCTATTTGGATAATCAGTATGCTGGTTGATATTTATATATTGTTTTTGTTTTACAATATATCTTTATATTGCATGCGGGGCAAGCGTGGCAACGTCTTGGCGGTAATTGGTATACTTGCCTTGTTTATGTTAACGGTTTATATGTCTGATTATCGCATTGGTTGGTTTATGTTAAAGAATACCAGTGCAACCTTGGCATGTTTACTGTAATAAAAAAAGTATAAAAAAGCCGGCAAATGCCGGCATTTTTTTATTTCTTTACATTGCACCATTTTGCAACTGGGCAATTATCACATTCTGGTCGAATTGCCTTGCACACATATCGCCCATGAAGAACCATAACATGATTAACAATTGGGTGATATTTTCTTGGAATTATTTTTAATAATTTTTCTTCGACTTTTTCTGGGGTGTTATCGGCATCGTCCACCCATCCATATCGATGTGCATTACGAAACACGTGTGTATCAACACCAATATTTGGCGCCCCCCAAAGCACATTACACACAACATTTGCCGTCTTTTGCCCAATGCCGGGTAATTTCATCAATCTGTTACGGTCATGATATTTTTCTGGGAACACATCGGTTATATTTTCCGCCGCCAATATTTCTGACAACGCGATAATATTTTTTGCTTTGTTATTAAAGAACGAAATAACTTTTATATAATTTTTTAATCCATCAATTCCCAAATCCAACATTTTTTGTGGTGTTGGTGCCACGCGAAACAGTTCGGGTGTAACTTCATTTACTTTTTTATCAGTTGCCTGGGCCGACAATATTACCGCCACCGCAAAGTTAAATTCATTTGTATGAAACAGTTCCGACCGTATTGTCATATCAACGGTCGGTGGAACCATTTCAAAATATCTTTGCGGTGTCAGTTTCATTTTATATTTGTTTTTCGCCCAAGCGGCGCAGTATTTCATCCTGTTGTTTTTTTACGCTTAACAGATAACGTGCCAGTAATTGTTGGCCTGCATCCAAAGTTGACTTATCTTGGAATGCGCACAGGCTGTCTTTGATACAGCGACCATTGTCATTATTGCGAAATCTGCATTCCACATCAAGATTTGAACAATACTTATCCATCATATCATTTTCCTTTTTTTTTACATTTGTTTTCCTGTCAGTTGTCTAAGGATTTCTGCATTTTGTTGTTTTACAATCCTCAGGTTATCCAATATAGCGTGTTCTGTTTTATTCGCATCCAGTTGAAAAAGACAATAATCTTCAAAGCCACAGCTGCCATCAAAATTACTCAGTTTATTACGTGGACAACTTGTACAACGTTCTGGGAAAAAATATTTTTCGCAATATTTTGCCATAACTTACCCCTTTATGCTTTTTTAACAGAAATACTTAATGCGTATCCTTCGATATCTGTGTTGTAATCACCGTCACCGGTTACCATTTCAACCACAAGTGCATCGCGCATAATCCGTTTTTTATGTTGTTCGATTGCATTGCTTAACGCCGGGTCGGCCGAATAAGTCAACACAATTCGGTCGGATACATCAAGTCCCGCCGCCTTGCGCGTATCTTGGATAAATCGTAACGCATCATTTGCCAAACCTTCGGCCACTAAATCTGCGGTTACATCTGTATCAAGAACGACAACGGCTGTATTATCTGGCAATGCGGCCCCATTAACGTTTTGTTTAACGGTCAATCGTGTTTCGAATTCATCGCTGTTTAATTCGTGGCCACACACCACCAGTTTATCCCCATCAACGGTATATTCGCCGCGTTTTACCGCCGGTATAATATCGCGCAACGCCCCACCCAAACGTGCACCAATTTTTGGTGTAATAAGGTATACAAAGCTGTCTGCGACATCATCAAACGATTCTTTAAATTCAACAGATTTTACATTTAATTCGTCTTTGATGATATTTGCGTAATCTGGCATATTTGCGCCCGCCACCGTCAAAGAACTTAAAGGCAAACGGTTGCGCAATCCAAATTGTTCACGCAATTGTTTCCCAAGTGACACAATCGCCTGGACACGTCGCATATCATTGACGATATTTTCATCATATTTACCGGCCGATGGAAATTCTGTCAAATGCACAGATTCTTGCCCGGTCAAGTTGCGATATACGAATTCTGAAACGAATGGCGCGAACGGTGCCAACACGCGACAGAACGTGGTCAGCACTGTATACAGTGTATCGAACGCCGCTTGTTCTTCATCCCAAAAGCGCGCACGTCCCAAACGCACGTACCAGTTATTTAACACATCCAAGAAACGAACAAATTCTTTGATTGCGACATCTGGCTTGTATTCACGCAGTGCCCCATCGACAACACCAACCAATTCATTTAATTCGGCCAATATATACTTGTCCAACGGATTTGTTGGGTTTGTCATTACATCTGCGACAATATTCGCCGGGTTTGCATAAAGTGTAAAGAAGTGATACGCATTCCACAACGGTGTTAATATTGTTTTTGTTGATTCTGTAAATACTTTACCTTCTTTATCGACCGGCACTGGTTCTGCCTTCATAAAGTTTGAACCCAAGATATAAAGACGTACGGCATCTGCGCCATATTGTTCAATTTGTTCCGATGGGTCTACAAAGTTACGCAGTGACTTTGAAAATTTCTTTTTATTTTCATCAACCACCATACCATTTGCAGACACCGCCATAAATGCCGGCTTGTCAAACAATGCGGTCGCCAACACCATCAATGCATAGAACCAACCACGTGTTTGGTCTTGCCCTTCGATAATATAGTCGGCCGGGAAAGTCGCATTAAACTTTTCGACATTTTCAAATGGATAATGCAACGACGCCCATGGCATAGACCCACTTTCGACCCAGCAATCTAATACATCTGGGATACGTGTCCAACCGTCTTTTGTTAATTTGTCCAATGTTGGGCGATGTAAATCTTCGACTTTGACGCCAAAGAAATCTTCTATTTCTGCGATTGAACCAAATATTTTGAATTCGCCATCTTTTTCCCAAATTGGCAAAGGCATCCCCCAGAAACGGTTACGTGAAATTGACCAAGGACGCGCGTTTTCAATCCAAGAACGGAAACGTTCACCGGCACTTGTCCAATTAACTTTTGCGTTATTCGCAATCAGTTTATCTTTAATTTTTGGCACATCGATATACCAAGAATCTGTTGCGCGTTGGATTAATTTTTCTTTGCTTCGGTCACCGAAAGGATAGCTGTGCTTGTACTGTTCTTTTTTGACCAGTTTTCCATTTGTTTTCAACCATTCCATGATTTTTGGTGTTGCGGCGAAAATGTTTTCCCCGGCAAAGTCCAAAACATCATCTGTAAAGTTACCGTATGTATCAACGTTTAACAGTACTGGGAATTTTGGGTCGATATTTTTTGCCGCCCAAAAGTCTTCGGCACCGTACGCCGGTGCAATATGAACGATACCTGTACCGTCTGAATCTGAAACATAATCCGCGGGTATAACTTGGAATAATAATTCAGATTGTCCCGCATAATATGGGAACAGTGGCGTATAGTGTTTTCCAACCATATCTGCCCCAGACATACGTCCAACTTCGGTTGTGTTTGCAAATTGTTTTTCATATGCTTTCAATCGTGATTCTGCGATAACGTATACCGCGCCATCTGTGTCTTGCATACGAAGATATGTCATATTTGGATTAACGGCCAACGCAGAATTTGCCGGCAATGTCCATGGTGTTGTTGTCCATGCGATAACGCGG
>JAGBGA010000068.1 GCA_017936185.1 Alphaproteobacteria bacterium
GCAAAAAAGGAAAAGAACAAAAATATATGGAAAAATGCACGTGAACAAATCGAAGCAATTAACCAAGACCAACAATTGACCGAACAAGAAAAAGAACAGCGGGCAAAAGAAATCTTGGCAAATGCAGAACGACAAGTGCGCGCATAAAAAAACAACAAGCAACAAATAAAGAACCAAGGATTCAGTCCTTGGTTCTTTTATTTTATCGCGTCTTTTGCGGTTGGTAAATACCGGTCTTGATTAATGCAGTGCGAAGACAATTGTAATGCGGAACATACGGACGAAGATGATGATTGTATAATGTGGAATTATTACTTATCATGACAATCGGGACCTTTAATTCCAGACAGCCCGACACAACGTGTGGACCATCGTCAAAATGAACGTCGGGGCCCAACGACTTTAAAATATCAGGCTTGGCCCCAGGTTTATCGTATACTTGGTCAAATGTACAGTTTATGCCGGCATTGCGTAATTGGGCATATGTTTTTTGTGGCTGCTTTAAACGGCGTTCGGTAACAAATATTACATCCATATCCGGACGCGCAATTAACGAATTTATTATCATCGGAATATCAGAATCCAAAACAGGCATTTGGTATAATATATCATCTGAAAACAATGCGATGATGTTATCGGCGATAACGGGGTCATAGTCTTTGTATAAATCGTAATGGGTCGGCTTGGTATACGGGACACCCGCATCACGAAACGCCAATTGGTAAATGGGTTTTAAATTAAATATAACACTGTCTAAATCAAAACTTACTTTCATATTAACCTTTTTTGTTATGGGTGGACAGTGTAGCAATATAAATAATAAAATCAATTTTTATTTGCTTGTATTAAAGTGGAATTTGGGTATATTATCCAACGATAAAAAAGGAAGAAAAAAAATGGACTTTTACGGTTTAAGCGACGCACAAGTAATCGAAAGCAGAAAAAAATATGGCACAAATAAAATGCCACAGCCAAAACTGAAATCGGGGTGGTATTTCTTGGGCGAAGTTTTTAAAGATAAACTGAATATAATTCTTTTGGTGATGATGGGGTTGTTTATCGGACTGGGCGTAATCGGTTATGGCAGTGTTTACGAAGCAATTGGTATTGGGGTCGTTTTGGGTGTCGTCGCAACAACAACCGTCGCAACAAAATTAAAAACACAAAAAAGTGCCGAAGAATTAAGAAAACGCACGTCTTTGTTATATGCAAATGTTATACGAAATGGAAACATTGTTCGTATCAACAGCGACGATGTCGTGGTTGGCGATATCATGTTGGTCCAGGCCGGCGAAACAATTTGCGCCGATGGATATGTCGTTGATGGCACAATCAGCGTAAATAACGCAATTCTTAATGGGGAAAGTGACGAGTGTGAAAAGCGCCCTGCCCCAAAAAAATATGTGTATGATGAATCTAAAAAAATTACCGCAGATGATTTTGTTGATGCGTACAGTGTCTTTGCCGGAACAACTGCATTATTGGGTGAAGCAAAAATATGTGTAACGCGCGTGGGGACAAAAACAGAAAATGCAAAGATTATGGTGTCACTTCATGAAATTGATGAAGTAAAAACAACACTGCAGTTGCAACTTGATAAACTGGCCGATGTTATCAGTAAAATTGGGTCAATATGCGCGATAATTATTTTTGGGGTCTTGATGTTGGTAAATATTTCAACAAATGGAATTTCAAGTGGCACTGCATTGATATATACTGCATTGGGATGCATAACCATCGCACTGACAATATTTGTTGCCGCAGTTCCCGAAGGATTGCCATTTATAATCGGGATTATAACCGGACAAAATGTTAACCGTATGATAAAAAACAATATACTGGCCAAGAATCCAAATAAAATACCCGAAGCCGGAAATATACAATTACTTTGTACCGATAAAACAGGCACACTGACCGGCGGATTTTTGCAGCCGGTACACAACTTTGCCGCCGACGGAACAGATATCGGATTCGATAAAAATACCGGGGGCGCAATAAAAGAAGTCTTTATCGAAAATGTCGCAATTGTAAACGCAACATCGTACGGACCAAATGATACGATAATTGGTGGGAATATGACCAGTCGTGCAATCTTTACCAAAATGATAAGCATGCGCGGCGATATAACAAAAATACAAAATAATACAAAAATTACACAACGAATTGCGTTTAACAGCGCAAATAAATTCGCCGCGGCAATGGCAAATAACAAGACTTACTTTATGGGCGCCCCCGAAGTAATATTGGCGCACGCGACCAAGTATATCGATGAAAACGGCAATATACACGATATTAATAAAGACAAGATAAAAAAACTGATTAAACAAAATGCAGAACGCGCAATGCGATTGGTTGCAACCGCAATCGGTGATTCTTGGGCAGATGATGAAAAGTTGCCAGATGACTTGGTATTTATATCATTGGTGGCAATGCGTGACGAAGTCAGACCCGGGGTGCCAGATGTCGTGCGAACAATGTCAGATTCAGGCGTGCAAGTTATGATGATAACCGGCGATAATCTTGATACGGCGCGCGCAATTGCAAAAGACTGTGGCATTATTCGTGCGGTAAATGATGTCGCAATGAATGCAATTGAACTTGATAACATGTCTGATAAAGACGCAAAAAAAATACTGAAAAATATAAAAGTCATCGCGCGCGCAACGCCAAATACGAAATTGCGTATCGTTAAATTGGCACAATCGTTGGGGCTTTGCATCGGTATGTGTGGCGATGGAACAAATGATGCGCCGGCACTGAAACGCGCCGATGTCGGGTTTGCAATGGGTGATGGAACCGATGTTTGCAAAGAATCAGGCGATATTATAATAACCGATAATAACTTTATTTCCATCGCAAACAGTATCCTTTTGGGACGAACATTTGTGCATAATGTTATAAACTTTTTAAAGTTCCAATTGCCGATAAACTTTACGTTGGTGATACTTAGTATACTGTTCCCGATAATGTTTGGATTTGATGCGTTTACAGCCGTTCAGATTTTGATTATTAATATCGTTATGGACAGCTTGAATTCTTTGGCGTTTGGGGGCGAACCGCCACATGCAAAATATATGTCAGAACCCGCCCAAGGAAAAAATGCGGCACTGTTATCAAAACAGACAATTATAAATATAACATGGAATACAATCGGATTCGTTTGCGTGTTTGCATTAATGGAATTGCCATGGATTAAAAGTCTGTTTAATTCAGAAACAGTATTTATGTCGGCACGCTTTGCGTTATTGGTAATAATGGCAATTGTTAATGGATTTTGCGTGCGCACAGACGGATTTAATATATTCCGCGGATTAACCAAAAATCCAATGTTTATTGCGGTTGCATTCGGTGTTGTCGGCGCAACAGTTGCATGCGTATCTTTTGGTGGTGCAGTGTTGCAGTTGGTACCGATGAATATTGCGCAATGGGCGGTAATATTTGGATTATCAATGCTGATTATTCCAATTAATTTTACAAGAATGTTTGTAATGAAAAATAAATAAAAAAAAACGCCCAAATGGGCGTTTCTTTTATTAAGAATTAATTATTTCAAGTATGCGTTGCTTTACATCAGATATCGCAATGCGTTCTTGGGCCATTGTGTCACGATGACGAAGGGTAACTGTGCCATCTTCCATTGTTTGATGGTCGACCGTTATACATACCGGTGTGCCGATTTCGTCGTGACGACGATAGTTCTTGCCGATATTGCCGGAATTTTCAAGTTCAATGCGACCAATCGCCATTTTACGCAAATCAGATACAATTCCATTCGATATTTCCAACAATTCTGGGACATTGCGCGCCAGTGGAATTACCGCCGCCTTGACCGGGGATAACGATGGCTTTAACTTTAAGACGGTGCGCGTTTTTCCGTCGCCAAGGTCTTCTTCGTTATATGCCTGTAACATTACCGCCAACATCGCACGATTTACACCCAATGCCGTTTCAATAACGTATGGAATAAAGTTTTCGCCGGTTTGTGGGTCACTGTATGATAATTTGGTTGTACTGTCACGATTTTCCATGACATTGGCATTAATTTTGAATTCCGATTGGGACTTGGTATGTGACCCAAGGTCAAAGTCTTGACGATTATGAATTCCTTCGACTTCGTCAAAACCATCGGGAAATTCGTATTCAATGTCAACCGCCGCCTTGGCATAGTGCGCCAATTTTTCGTGTGGCATAAAGCGCAACTTTTCCGCCGGTATGCCCAATGCGTTTACCCACCAAGACATACGTGTTTCCATCCACATTTTATGATATTGTTCATCTTCGGACGGGCGAACAAAGTATTGCATTTCGGCCTGTTCAAATTCGCGCATGCGAAACACAAAGCCACGTGGGGAAATTTCATTACGAAACGCTTTACCAATTTGGGCAATTCCGAATGGCAATTTATGCGGTTTGGCGTCAAGAACGTTCTTGAAGTTTGTATATGTGGTTGTTGCGGTTTCTGGACGTAAATATGCGTTAATTGCACCGTCCGATGTCGCACCAATGGACAGCCCCATCATCAATTGATATGCGCGCGGTTCGGTTATTTCGGTCGACCCACAATTATCACATTTTGATTGGTCACGCATCTTGTCTTGGCGCATGCGGGCACCACATTTCTTGCATTCAACCAACGGATCTGAAAAGCCGCCTTCGTGCCCAGAATACTTCCAAAGCAAGCGATTACTGATTAATGCGGCATCAAGGCCTTCGATGTCGTCGCGGGAATAAACCATGGAATTCCACCAGGCATTGCGTATGTTCTTCATCAATTCAACACCATATGGACCATAATCATACGCGCCACCCAATCCACCGTATATTTCAGAACCGGTAAAGATAAAACCACGACGCTTGCACAAGGCAACGATATCATTAACTGTTTTTGCTGGCATTTTTGACCACCCTTGGGTTTATATTATTTTAACAGGTGACATTATTATATCTATTTTTGGATTTTGCAACATTGTTTTATATTTTTTCGCCCAACAATAAACGCGAACAAATCCAAAACATTCCCAAATAAATTGATTTCAACACAACGCGTGCGCGCAACGCAAGAAAATCTACCTATTTTTATACGTTGCGTATTATTGGGATTTAATCCATAATAAAAAATACACGCAATGAAAAAAAACCAAGAGAAAAAGATATGATTACACATGGTGACTTGTGGGACACAATTGATACATTGGCCGACGAACATAAAATTACACCATCACGAATGGCAATTGACAGTGGACTTGACGCCACGACATTTAACAAAAGCAAACGAAGTGATATGTTCGGCAAATCAAGATACCCATCATTTCGCACTGTGTTAAAAGTACTTAACCAAATGAATATGTCTATGACTGATTTTGGTATAATCTGTGACCGTTGCAGCAATACCCGCAAATCGCAAGACGGCCGATAGTGGTATGGGGGGGCACTCCATGGCCCCCTTTCACTACGTAAGGTTCAAACGGCGCAGACGCTTGTTTTCACCAACTGGCGTTCCGAACCCTTTTGGGGTTCTCGTCCGCGCCCCATGCAAAAATTAAACGACCGGCAAGCGGTCGTTGAATTTTTGGTGGGGACACAGGGACTCCCTCGCACGGTGCAAAGCACCGGCTGCGGGGCATTCCTGACAAATCGCCTGCGCTGCGCTTGGCTCTTTTACTCATTGTCGACCCTACGCCATTAGCATGGCTTTTACGGGTTCTTCGTCCCGTGTCCGCAGAAATAAAAAAACCACCCTGCGGTGGTTTTCTTATTTCTGGTGGGGACACAGGGACTCGAACCCTGGAC
>JAGBGA010000008.1 GCA_017936185.1 Alphaproteobacteria bacterium
CATCGCGTTTTGCTTCCAATGCGGCGCGCAGTACTAAGCGCCCAATACGGCCAAAACCGTTAATTGCGACTTTTACTTTTTTCATAATAAATTCCTTTCGTTTAATTTTCTTTAATTGGACGCGTTCATGATATCACCAGTATTGAAAAATACAATATTTTATTTACAAATTGCGTCCACAGGTTATAATTTGCATCAATATGACATCAAATGGATACATTATTACCGGCCCCACTGCATCTGGCAAGTCTGACATTGCCCATCGTTTGGCGCATCGTATAAACGGCACCATTATAAATTGTGACAGTGTTCAAATATATCGCGGAATTGAAAACATTTCGGCCAGTCCTTTTGCCAATCATCCCATAACGGATGAAATTGATGGCGTTCCATATCGTTTGTTTTCTGTATTGCCATTATCGGACCAGATATCTGTGGCCGAATATCTTGATATGGCGCGTCGCGAATATGCCGATGCAATATCTGCGGGTCGCACACCGATATTTGTTGGTGGAACCGGGTATTATATAAATGCATTGATAAATGGCATATCGCCGATGCCCGATGTATCGATTAACAGCCGCGCGCGCGCACGTGAACTTGTTGCCAAAGATATCATTGCGGCACGTTCAATGTTGCCAGATGACTTTACCGCCACCGACCCCCAGCGTGTTGCCCGCGCATTGGAAGTTTTTTTTGAAACCGGACGTCATTTAACAGAATTTCAAAATATGCCACGCATTGGTGCGGTTGCACCAAATGCAAAGCGCATATTGATATGTCCGGACTCTGGCCTGTTGCGCGAACGTATTGCGGCGCGTATTCCACAAATGCTGACTGGCGGTGCAATGGACGAAGCGCATTTGGTTATAAAGTCTGGGTGGGATGAAACGCGCGCAATTGGTGCATCCCAGTTATGTCGTTTTATTCGTGGTGAAATATCTGAAACGGAATGCATTGAAAATTGGATAACCAAAACCAACCAATATGCCAAGCGTCAACGCACCTGGTTTCGCACACAGTATAACCCGGATATAATAATAAACCGCGCCGGAACCGACGCGGATGTTGACGAAATAATAGCCGATTAATTGTGCTTATTTTCTTTTGTCTTTATTGTTTTTTGTCTTGAATCTTGCGATGTTTTCCACCAATCGTTGATAGAACGGATTTCGTATTGTTAATTCACTTTTTATAATTTCTTCTGCTTCTTTAAAGTTATTGTGTTTTGCGGCTTTTAATTCTTGTTCTGACAAAGCGCTTTCGTTTTCAATTTTATATATTGGGTTTTTAATAGTGTATCCAACCAAGTACTTTGATAAATGCGCGGCAACTTTGTGCCAAAAGACAACATTGTGATAATGTACGGTTTCTGCGTCCAATATCGCCATTGCGTATTGCGCTTTTTGGATTACATACTTTTCGATTGTTTTTGTGTATGGCAATATGCTGCGCCATTCTTTGGGGGAATCCGCCAAGTTATAGCTGTATTCGCACTTTATTTCATTATAAACATATTCGATGCACTGCTTTGCAAATGCTTTTGACGCGTCTTTTTGGCTTGAATGTTGCTTTTTTGACATAATGACCATTCCCTTGGTTATTTCTTTACAGGGATAATATAGTCAAAAACAAAGTTTGTCAAGTATTATTTTCTGTTGCTTTATCTTTTTTCTGCAAAACATAATATTCCAACTGTATTACCGTTCCAATCCCAGAATCGCGCATTTTTTGCGAAAAGTGTATACAGTTTTCAAATTCTGTTTCAAGTGTTCCCCACCCAGAATATTCCCAATCAATTAATCCAACAATTTTCATTGTTTTTTTATCGATAATTATATTGTTGCATATATCGTTATGGTTCCACCCATCCCCAGATTTTGTTTTTAAATCTGCGATTTCAATTGGGTCGGCATTGTGCATTTTGTAAATAAATTCACCGATTTGTTTGCCCAATTCCCACGCATTTTTTTGAATTTTTTTCAGTGGCATACGGTTCAAATTCGCCCCCGGAATAAATTCGTACTTATAGAACGTATATCCATCAGACTTTACAATATCGATTTTTGGAATTTGTATTGGTACAATATTCTTGAATGCATCGGTTATTCGTTTTTCGCGTGTAATTTTTTCGACCGGTATATTTCCATCATAATATTTTCTTATTTTGCACACGTATTTATTATTTACGATAAATCCGATATTCCAACCGCCTTTGATAACGCGCACATGTTTAAATTCTTTTTTGGGGAATGTTTTACGCAGTGCATTTAACTTTTTACGATAATCGTATAATTCTTGGCGTCTGATTTTTTCGCGCATTGCACGTTTTGGTATTAATCCGACAAGAACATCGCAAACTTCAAAGAATAATCGCCACATATTAAAAATAACCTTTCGTAAAATTCGATATAAATGGTATTGAAAATTTATAAAAAAACAAGTACTTTATACACATGTTTAAATCTGGCACCATTGTAAAAGTATTGGTATCTAATATACCGAACGCGGGTTATGATTATCGCTTAACCGCGCCGGCGGACATTGGCACATTTGTATCTGTGAATGTAATGAATCGCCCATGTATTGGTGTTATTTGGGGAATTGGGGACAGTAATCTGCCTGAACACAAGATAAAAAACATATCGACCATTCACGATGCCCGTTTACCTGTCACAGATTTACAGTGGATACAACGCATGTCCCAATGGACATTAATACCGCCGGGAATGGTGTTGCGTTTAATTGTAAATATCCCTGATGCATTTATGCCACCGCGCATGGATACATTGTATTTGTTTAATAATGATACATCTGTGCGCATGACATCAAATCGTTTGGCGGTTATGGATGCGTTTGCATCGAATGATAATGACCCCATGACGGCGTCTGACATTCAAAACATTGCGCATGTATCGCCGGCGGTCATTCGCACAATGATAAAGAACGGCACGTTATTGCCATCTGGGGCCCAGGCGCGATTAACTTCATTTGAAAATTGTTCATACCAAGATTCTGGTGACATCGTATTAAATTCTGAACAGATGTCGGCGGCGACTGCAATTGGCGATGCAATTGTTCGCGGTGGTTTTTCTGTGCATTTGCTTGACGGAATTACGGGCAGTGGTAAAACCCAAGTATATTTTGATTCTGCCTGGCGTGCGTACAGTGCGGGCAAGTCTGTATTATTAATGATGCCTGAAATCGCATTAACGGCCCAGTTTATGTCGCGATTTGCCGCGCGATTTGGTGCGCCACCT
>JAGBGA010000069.1 GCA_017936185.1 Alphaproteobacteria bacterium
ACGATTATTTTTTCATAGCGTAATTTATCTTCGTTCCAGTCACGCGCAGTGCCGGCACCAATTATATCAATCAAATCATTTAATTCACGATTGTTGCCAAAGCGTTCGTCAGAATTTGAAATTACATTTAATACCTTGCCGCGAAGTGGCATGATTGCCTGGGTTGCGCGGTCGCGCGCTTGTTTGGCGGTACCGCCCGCCGATTCGCCTTCGACGATAAATAATTCGGTGCCTGCAACCCCATGTTTGGAACAGTCCGCAAGTTTTGCCGGCATGCGAATGCGTTTGGTTGGTGTTTTGCGTGCAATGTCCTTGACTTACTTGGTCTTGATACGTGCATTGGCCAAGTTTACAACGAATTCCAATAATGCGTTTGCCGTCTTGGGGTCGGATGCCAAAAACATTTCCCAAGGATCGCGAAGTGCGTTTTCTGTAAAGCGGGCAATTTCAGGGTTCGATAATTTTTCTTTGGTTTGACCCAAAAATTGTGGCGTCTTGTAAAACACAGATACAATTGCGGCAACGGAATCAAATACGTCTTCGCCGATAATGGTTGCGGCGGCTTTGTTATTTACTTTTTCACCGTATGCCTTGATTCCTTTGGTGATGGCAGATTTGAAACCGGTTTCGTGTGTGCCACCGTCAATTGTTGCGATTGTGTTACAATATGATGAAAAGAATCCGTCGTCAGATGCCGCGCCATTTTCGTCGGTTAAAAATGTAAGTGCCCATTCAACACGACCACAATCGTCGGGAAAATCGACCGAGCCACTGAATATCTTTGGCAAGATACGTGGTTTTTCGTCCGTCTTTTCGGCCAAGAAGTCTGCAACACCGTTTGGATAAAAGAATGTTGTTGTGGCCGGAATGTTCATGTCTTCGGTTAATAATTCCGGATTGCAATTCCAATCAATTTTTACACCGCGCGATAAAAATGCTTTGGCGCGTGCCATGCGGTATATCTTGACCGGTTTAAAGACCGCGTTTGCGCCAAAAATTTCGTCGTCAATTGTGAATCTTATTTTTGTGCCATGTTTGTTGGTGGGTTCGCCACGTTGCATTGGGGATGTTGTCAGGCCGCGTGAAAATGTTTGGTGCCAATTGTATCCGTCGCGTGCAATGTCAACAATCATCTGGGATGATAATGCGTTTACAACCGCAGAACCAACACCATGTAAACCACCACTTGTTTTATATACGTTATTGTTAAATTTTCCACCAGAATGAAGTGTGGTTAAGATAACTTCCAATGCGGATTTGCCCGGATATTTGGGATGTTCGTCAACCGGGATGCCACGTCCGTCGTCGGTGATTTCAATGGTCTTGGCATCAATTAAGTTTACGGTTATTTTCTTGGCAAAGCCGGCGACGGCTTCGTCAATGGAATTGTCCATAATTTCAATTGGTAAATGGTGCCATGCTTTTTCGTCGGTGCCGCCAATATACATGCCGGGACGAAGACGTACGGGTTCAAGACCTTCCAATACTTGGATGTCAGATGCGTCGTATGTGTTTATCTTTTTCTCTGTCATAATGCATATTATTAGAACATTTTTAATTTTTTCGCAAGCCCAAAGAATTTAAGCATATTTGATATTATGGGCTTGATTTTTTGTGTTTGGGGCTTATATATTTCATATCAACAAATTATATGGAAAAATAGTATGAATAAAAATCCTTATGAAGTCTTGGGTGTGGCGCGCGATGCGTCGGATGCAGATATTAAAAAAGCATATCATAAATTGGTTATGAAATACCACCCGGACAGAAATCCAGATAGCAAAGATGCCGAAGAAAAGTTTAAAGAGGTCAATAACGCATTTGATATACTGAAAGACCCACAAAAACGCGCTGCGTATGACAGGTTTGGTGACGCGGCATTCGCAAGTGGAAATGGGGCCGGTGCCGGTTTCGGTGGTGGTAATCCGTTTGGTAATGGCGGGTTTCACTTTAATATGGGCGGTGGCGCCGGGATGGAAGATATACTTCGTGAAGCGATGCGCGGGTTTGGATTTGGTGACTTTGGCGGGGGAAGTCAACGTGGCGCACCACAACGTGGGGGGCGGGACTTGCTTGATGAGGTAGTTATTGATTTAAAAGATGCCTTTTTCGGCAAAACGCATACGGTAAAGTTTTCAAGTAATGTAACATGTGAAAAATGTAATGGTAATGGTACGCGTGATGGCAAGCCGGCGCCGCTGTGTACGCGATGCGGGGGCAGTGGATTTGTGCAAACGCGTCAAGGATTCTTTGTAACAGAAATGCCATGCCCGGAATGTAATGGGTTGGGGCACAAGATTGATAAAAAATGTACAGAATGTGATGGGTCGGGAACCCAGCATAAGCAGCGTACGTTGGAAGTAAAAATACCCGCCGGTGTTGAAGATGGTGCGCGGTTGCGCTTGGCCGGCCAGGGTGAAGCCGGGACAAACGGCGGGCCGGCGGGGGATTTTTATCTTGATATACGTGTGCGCCCAGATAAACGTTTTGAACGTGTGGGTAACGATTTGGTTATGCGTATGGATGTGCCG
>JAGBGA010000070.1 GCA_017936185.1 Alphaproteobacteria bacterium
GCTTATGTAGCATTTGTACACTACGATATCGCCCCCATCCCACATCTATACCATTATCTTTTATTTTAACACGTCTTCTTTTTGGGGGTGAAAAAATATCTTTTATTCGTTTCTTTTTTATGTTAAAATTAGTCGCAAGAGAGAATATGAAGCACTTTAAGCGATTTTTGTTGTGTGTGTTTTGCGTTCTGCCATCTTTGGCAGGGGCCCAGGTTGCAACCACCGCAGGAAGCAATTTAACCGCGTGGAATGGAAACAGTGGTGCAACAAATAATAATAATTGGAATCAAATGATGAACAGTCGTACCCAGGCAACTGGGGCGGTGGGCGCTGCGCCAAAGGCGGATTTTGGTAATTGTAATTCACTTATTCTTCGTTGTGCCCAGCCAAAGTGTGCGGCGTGTACGTCGTTGGATTTGGCGCGCCCAATCGTGGCGGGATGTGTAAACAGTAATGATACATGTAAAAAACATGGTGATGATTTAATCGAATTTATTTCGGCACAAATTGTGGCAAATGCCGCGTCAAAGCAACAGGAACAACAGCTTGCCGCACAACAGGCCGCCGCCCAAGCCGCCGCCGCACAAAATAATGCCCAAATGCAACAGATGCAACAACAAATGGCCCAGATGCAGCAACAAATGCAACAACAAAGTGCCCAACAAATGGCCCAAATGCAGGCGGCACTTGAAGAACAAAAGCAATTGGTTGCCGCCGCCCAAGCCGAAGCCGCCGCGGCCGCCGCCGCCCAGGCCACTGCAAATGCAAGTCCGGTTGTCGCAACCGATGATTTGGTTGCCGCGGTCAGTTCGGGTGTTGATGCAGACTTGATGGCGCGACATGAAATAACCGGTCAAATTTTGACGGAAATTGAAAATGCAGAAATTCAAATGAAAACGTTAAAGGCCACAATGGATGATATTTTCAAATATGCCGGTTGTGACCCGCGTGGAAATAACTGTGCCGGGCCAAAACGTATAAAGATGTTTAAAGATAAAACGCCACTGTTCTTTGAAGAATATGATGCGGTGGTGGATTCGGCGTATGAAGCACTTGAAACTGCATTGGCGGTTGGGGCCGATGTGTCCGACGTCGTTATGATGTTAAGTGGCGCATGCAATAAATGGGGGAAATTTCTTTGTACGGGAAGTGGTGAAAAACACGAAGTTGCATACTATACATCCGACAGTTGCAGCAATAATGGCCGTTCAATAAAAAATGGAATGGCAAAAACCAGAAAGGGTGGAAATGCAAATGTAGAAACAGTCGCCGTTAAGGGTGGTATGGAATGTTCGGTTGGTATGGCGGTGCCACCACAGGACGATGTGCGTTGTACATTGACCGGCTTTATAACCGATGGCGCCGAAGAAGTGCAACGTGAATGGGTCAGTGAAGCCTATGACGGTGACAGACTTGTTCGTGTTGGGTGCGCGACAAGTGCGTTGGATACGATTTCAATCTTTGGTCGTCGGCGCAGTCGTAAAGATGGTGGAATGTTGGACTTGGATGTTTTGGAACGTATTATTTTGCAAGACGCCCCAGAATTTGCGACATCAAACAGATTCAGAAGTTCGACCGGTGACAAAGATGTTGAAAGATTAAAATATTGCGCAATGAGTGAAAAGGGATACCAAACACTTGATGCCGCGATTAAGGCCAAGAAAATGCCGGCAAGAATATGTGTTGATTATGATAAATTGGCACAGAATTATGTGACCGATGGTGTTATTATTGCGACGGATGGTTCGTATGGTAACAGTGAAATCCTTGCCGGGATTAACAGTTGTGATGAGTGTTTAAGATACAGAAATAATATGAGATACGGTCAAGAATGTAATATTCATTGGCGTGTGGATTGGGTGGCGACTAGCCCTGAGAATAAAGGTACAGAGCAGTGTCCTGCATCATGTGCGGATTGCGGAAAGGATGTGATTGGTAAAGATGGTTATACAACCGAGACGCGGTGTGTGTTTGATACAACCAAGTGTGTGTTTGACAGGGAAGAACTTGTTGTGCCAAACACTAAAAAAAATAGTGGTGGCAGCCTACAGTCGGGGGGGGGTAATTTGCCAAGTGGTGCGACGTCGACGACAAGTGTTACTGGTATGGCTGATCTGTGTAAAAGTAGGGGTGGAGTATGGAGCAGTGGCCTTTGTACTTGTCCGTTTGGAAGTAAGAAGGTTGTTAATTTGTCTAAATGGAACGATAAATGCGAAACAGGTGTGGGTGGTAGTTTTTTTACATCGGGATTGAACGCTTTAGGTAGTGTTACGAAATGAAACGAATGAAAAAGATTTTTGATGTTTTGTTTATACGCGCAGTGTGCGCGGCGGTGATGCTTTGCATTATGGCGGGCGCGTCGTGGGGGGCGGTGACAAACTATGGCTGTGATGATGAAGATAATGGTTATATTTCTGCAGAATTGGCGCTTTGTTCAACCCATGCGTATAATATCGGCCAGGCAACAAATCCTTCGAATGCGGGTGATAAAGAACTGATGCGCGAAGTTATCGCAATGAAAACAACCTTTATTACACAACAAATGTATAAGCAGTATGAACAGTTGGAATCGGTAATACGCCGATTGAAAACACAACTTGAAAAGGCGGTGTTAACCACAAATTTAAAGGTCGCCGGGGGCCAGACCGATGATGATTCTTCGTCGGGTGGCGGTGGCGCGTCATACAGACAAGAAAACAGAAATGTCTTTATGGCCGGCGTGTCCGATTGTAATACCCAGTTGACCACACTGAAGGTTTTTGAGTGCCTAAGTACAAATTTGACAACAATGTACAACGTTTCGGGAAATGGTTCAAACCCAACAACAGAAGTGCGTAAACAATTGGCAAAAGATTACGAAGTTATGTGTAACAATGATGGGGGTGTGCTTAAAGATGATATCTGTGAAAAAGATGCGAAAAATAACATAGAATGCACTGGTAAAATTTCTGGCAAGACTCTCTTTAATAAGTGCATTGATAATTTGCGTACGGGTATAAGAAAGGGGTATGAAGCGGCGCAAAGAAATGAACGTCAAATGTCGGGAAATCGGCAACAGGTTGGGTATTAATTGCTTTGCATGGATGTTATATTCCGGTGCGTTGCACCGGTTTTTTTGTTTCGATTGACTTGGATTCTGGGGTCGGGCCCCACTTCGTTAAAACTTCGTGGTGCAGGCGGTTTCAAGACCCACTCCTGCCTGCGCAGGAGTGACAAAGGATTCTATTTACCTGGATCCTGGGGTCAAGCCCCAGGATGACA
>JAGBGA010000071.1 GCA_017936185.1 Alphaproteobacteria bacterium
CGGTGATTATACACGCTTTTTTATTGAAAGCAATAATAAAAAAATCCCGCAGGGCGGGATTTTTTGCTTCGCAAACTTAACGTTTGCTGAACTGGGTTGAACGACGTGCCTTGCGATAACCATAGTGTTTGCGTTCTACAACACGACTGTCGCGTGTCAAGAAGCCCGCAGACTTTAATGTCGCACGTAATTCTGGTTCGATTTTTTCCAATGCTTTGGAAATACCATGCTTTACCGCGCCCGCTTGGCCTGATAAACCGCCACCTTGGACCATTGCAACAATGTCATAAGATGTTTCGCGTTTTGTTACGCCAAATGGTTGGGCGATAATCATTTGTAATACCGCACGACGGAAATATTCAGCCGCAGGTTTGCCGTTTACAGTGATGTTGCCCTTGCCCGGCATCAAGTATACGCGTGCAACGGAATCTTTACGTTTGCCGGTTGCGTATGTCGCGTCGTTTAATTTTGGTGTTGCAACTGGCGCTTTCTTTGCCGGTGCTTTTTTTGCAGGGGCCGCTTTCTTTGCGGTTGTTTTTGCTGCTGTTTTCTTTGCTTCTGCCATTATTCGCCCCTTTTGTTTTTACGATTCAAAGACGCAAAATCAATAACAACTGGTTTTTGCGCTTCGTGTTTATGTTCAGAACCCGCATAAACGTGCAATTTAGTCAAACGTTGGTTTGCCAATGCAACCGCAGTGCGACGGCCCATCATGCGTTTTACAGCGTTGAAAACCAATTTTTCTGGCTTTTCAGAACGCATTTGACCCAATGTGCGGGATTTTAAAGAACCAGTCCACAATGAATGCCAAAAGAAACGATCTTTGTCTGCTTTGTGGCCAGATAATGCAACTTTGTCTGCATTGATGATGATAACGTGGTCACCACAATCCATGTTTGGTGTCCATGTTGGCTTATGCTTGCCACGCAAGATGTTCGCAGTATATGCCGCCAAACGTCCCAGCGTGCAATCAGTTGCGTCAATCAAATACCATTTGGCATCTAATTCGCATTTTTTTAACGATTTTGTCGCTGCCATTTTTGTTTTCCTTGTTTGTTATTTGTTATAGCCGGCATATTATGACGGAACGCCCCAGAAAAGTCAAGAAAAATCGATGTGGTATTATTATACCATATTTAAAAGTTGTTTTGTGATAGACTTGTTATGGGTTTTGTGCATCGCGTATGGTTTCAGACTCAACACATCATTTGGTCGCACTAAGGAATCCAGATGACAGTATATTTGCTTTTCATCCTGTGCGTTTGGATGGGCGCACTGTGGTCAGAAATGTTGGACAGATGTTTAACAATGCGCGTGCGCGTATCGGGATAAGGACAGATGGCGGTATTCCAAAAGACAGCGAATTGGCAAAATATTTGGAACAATATTCAGATGCAATATTGACACCAGATAGTAAATGGGGTTGGATTACAAAATTGCCAGAAGGCAGTCATCCAGAAGCCAGGATTACAGCGCAAAGAATTAAAGTCTGGGATAAAAACGGGCAATATTTGTCTGTAATAAAAGGTATGCAAAAGGAAATGTAAAAAAACGCCCGGTTGGGCGTTTTTTTTGTTTCACTACATTTCATTTGGGATTTTAAGGCCCATTAAATCAATCGCCATGGCCAATGTGTCGCGCGCAACGTTTACAATATGTAAGCGCCCTGCCCGAACGTCTGGCGCAACATCATCGCGCAGAATTGGGCAGTTGTGATAGAATGTGTTAATGTCTTGGGCTAAATCATATGTGTAATTCGCAATCATATCTGTTGCGCGATTGTCAAATGCGCTTTGAACGGTGCGCTCAAAATCCAGTACACCGATTAACAGATTGCGTTCGTCTGGGGTCAATGGCATATATGATGCGTTTTCGTCAAATGTTGCGCGTTTCAGAACACTGTTTAAACGTACCGCGGTATATAAAATGTATGGGCCGGTGCGACCTTCGAAACTGGTTACAGATGCCGGGTCAAAGATATAGTCCGAGCGTACGTCGTGCATCAAATCGTTGAACTTTACCGCCGCCAATGCAATTGCGCGGATTGTTTCTTCGTCCAGGGTTTTGCCAGATTCAGATACGCGTTCGCGAACAGCCACATTTACCGCGTCAATAATATCGTCAAGACCGGCGGCATTGCCGTCACGTGTCTTGAATGGTTTGCCATCACGACCATTGATTGTGCCATAGCCAATGTGTTCAAGGTTATTGTAATCAAATATTTCAGATAATTCGCATGCGCGGAATAACTGTTCAAAATGAAGGCCTTGACGAAGGTCGGTAAAGTAAATTATTTTATTTGGATTGTCGATTTTTTTGCGACAATATACGGCCGCCAAGTCTGTTGAATCGTATGTGTCAGCCCCGCGTGAATCGGCCCACATGTATGGGGGCATGGGTTTGTTATCTGTGTCACGCTTTACAATAATGACTTGGGCACCATCGCTTTCAACAATTAAATCTTTTGCACGAAGAATTTTTTCAACGTCGTCCAAGTATTGTGCCGCGTTGCGTTCGCCCAGATCATAATCAAATGGTAATATGTTCAGGCGACTGACTGTTTCTTGCATCATCTTCATTGATATTGCCAAGAATTTTTCATATAACGCAAAATATCCGGCGTGACCGTTTTGAAATTTTGCCTTGATGTCTTGGGCGTGTGCCTGGAATTCGGGGTTTTCTTTGGCAAAAGAACTGGCCAATGGATAGTATTTGTTCAGTTCAGATGGTTCTATGTCAAAGTCAACCGGTATGCCTGGGGTGAAGTTATCGCTGAAATACGGTAATTCTGGGTGCAGGCGTTCAATCCATGCAATAACCAGTGCCATCGGTTTGCCCCAGTCGCCAATATGATTCCATGAATATGTCTTGTGCCCCAACAGGCGCGCAATACGGTTAAACGTGTCGCCAACGATTGATGTACGCAAATGGCCAATGTGTAATGACTTTGCAACATTGTATGCACCATAGTCCAAGTCAATGGTTTGTGGTGTGTCTGTGCGTGGCGATTGTGGTTTGGTTGCGCATTGCCAAATAAAGTCATCTTTTAATTTTATATTAATAAAACCAGGGCCGGCAATGGATGCGTCGGCAACAAAGTCCAGTTCCGCCAATTTTGGGGCAATTTCGGCCGCCAATTCGCGTGGGTTTTTGCCGGCAGATTTTGCCATAACCATGGCGGCGTTTGTTGAAAAATCACCAAAGTCACGGTTGCGCGGAACTTCCAGATTTACCGTTGTCCCAAGTGTTTCATTTATCGCGTCCGATACATATTTGTACAAGTTCATTTTTTATATTCCTGATTATAATAATTATATTGGTAAAACAATTCGTACTTTTAATCCGCCCAGTTCGCTGTCTTCAAGGAACATTTGACCGCCATGGTTTTCGATGGCTGTCTGGGCGATTGATAACCCAAGTCCAGTGCCGCCAGTGTCGGCACGTCGTGCATCGTCAAGGCGAACAAATGGACGAAGCGCGTCTTTTTTGCGTTCGTCTGGAATGCCGGGGCCGTCGTCTTCAATTATTATTTCAACGGATTCTGGGCCGTCGATTTCGGTTATTTTTACGTTTTTATTGGCGTATCGTGTGGCGTTTTCAATTATGTTGCTGAATGCGCGTGCCAATGCCATTGGACGTGCGTAAAATTGCGCCGGGGTTTCTGGAAAGTTTGTGATGATGTTTTTCCCAGATGCCGCGTCACGTGCAATTCGTGTCAACATTGGTGGTAATTCGGTCGCTTGTTCAATTTCAGGTGTTTCACCACGTGCAAATGCCAAGTATCCATTTACCATTTCTGTCATGCGGTCGATGTCACGCAACATGTTTTCGTTGGTTGCAGTGTCTGTTTCAACCGCCAGACGCATGCGTGTCAATGGCGCCTTCAAGTCGTGACTGACCGCGTTTAACATGTCGGTACGTGTGCGATTGTATCTGTCCAGACGTTCTTTCATGGTAATCATTGATTTTGCGGCTTCGCGGATTTCTTTGGACCCGGTCGGTTCAAATCCAGGCGCGTCAAGCCCACGACCAAAACGTCCGGCCGCATGCGCAATGCGACGTATGCTGCGCGTGTGGTACATTATGAATGGCGCGATTAATATAGATACAATTAATATCGAACCAATAAGCCAGATAATAAATACTTCGGTACTGGTTGAATATATGCGATATAAAGATGTGCCGAATGTCGCGGTTTGTTTGTTTTTTGTTGGAACGTCAATAAACACAAGGCGTTTGCCTTTGTCAAAATAAATCTTGGCGCGACGTTGAAGGCGTTTTGACAGTTCGGATGCAAGGCGCCCTGCTTCGCGGGAATGGTTGTCGTCGTGTTTCGGACGGTTCAGTTTTCGTTAAATGTTACATTGATTCCAATGTCGCGCGCCATCCGTTCAACCGCGGCGGTGTCCCCAGAATCAATAAAGTTCGTCATTGTTGCAATTTCACCCGCCAATGTTCGGGCAAGCGTGTCGTGTACGCGTGACCAGTGATTGCCAAAAAAGGCGTTTGCAACAATAACCTGGGCAATGACCAGGGGAACCAAAATCATTAAAATTGTGCGCCATAAAAAGCTGCGTGGTATTAATCTCATTCTTTGTTACCGTCTTTGTTCTGTGGGTGGTTGGTTGTGTCGACCAATTTATATCCACGACCACGTATTGTTATTATGTCCAGATTGGATAATACTATATTTATTTTATTGCGCAAGCGTTTTGCAACCATTGGTGCCGCCGGGGCAATGTTGCCCATTGGATGGGTTAAATGTTGCAGCAGTTTTTTTTCTTCGCCAGACAGTGCCAGTATCTTTGCCGGGGTATTTGGCAAAGATGGGTCGGATACGAAAAATTCGTTGTCGATAAAGGTTAAACCGTTCGGCATCTTGGTGTTATATCCGGTACTTTGGCGCAATATGTTATTTAAGCGCAAAACCAATTCGCGCATTTGAAATGGCTTGGCAAGGTAATCGTTTGCGCCATCGGCAAGTCCTGCGATTGTGTTTTCGGCGCCCGTCATCGCAGTTAACATTATAACCGGTGTTGCGGTGCCGTTTCCGCGAATTTTGCGCAAAAATGTCAATCCGTCCATGCCGATCATCATACGGTCAAGGACAATCGCGTCGGGCGATAATCGCGCAAGTACTTCGTCCGCGTGTTCCGCAGATTCAGATGTTAAAACATTAAAGCCTTCGTCGCGCAATCCTTTGCCCAGTGCGTTGCGCAACATTTCGTCATCGTCAATAATTAAAATTGTTTTGTTCATTTCTTCATTGGTTCAACGGCATATTCGCCAGGTTGAATTGTGCGCATGGCATTGTTGGCGCCGGCCATTTCTTCGTCAAGCATGTTTGTGGCCGCGCGAAATTGCATGCCAGATGTCGCAAATTCGGTCTTGAAAAGTGCATATCCTGTGCCACCGCCGGTTGTTGGCCCTTGCATCCCAAGGGAATAGTATCCGCCCAAAATGCCATAGTCAAGGTCGATGTAGTCAAGACTGACGATTAATGATACGCTGCTGACGCCATCACTGGTCATGTTGCATGCGAATTCACGATTGGATAAGACCGCTTCGGAATTAATGGGGACCATCAAATCCATGACGGTCGGTTCGCATACGCGATCAATTCCATTTACAAGAAATTCGTATGTCATGCCAACTGTTGCTTTGGACAGGCCGGTCGACAGATTTACTTGGGATATTGTTGCCTTTGGAATTTTTACCATCGCGTTGGCAATGCCGCTTCGTACCGGGAACGATATTCCAGATTGAAGACAGTCGCGTGAAAATGGGTCGGCTTCACATATATAAACGCGTGAGTGCGCATTCATCATAAACATGTTTGCCAGACTGTTGAACAAAAATGAACGTGTAATACGGTCGTTCAAGCGTGTGCAGCCAAAGTTGCGACATATTATCATTGGTTTGTTTGCAAACATTACACCGGGGTGTTCGCCGGCTTCGATATGGCGGGCATCGATGATGTTTTGATCGTAATCAAGACTGTCAGCGCGTTCCATGAATTCAGATTCCGGTATGAAATTCGGGTCGTCGGGATACGCATAGTAAGATTGAACCGGTGTTTCGGTGTAAATTGTTTGAAAATCTTCATATACAATTTGTTCATTGGCCAACGCAGGAATTGCGCAAAGCCCCAATAAAACAGCGGGTAAAATGGTTCTTGACATGGTATACCTTTTTATTCTTTCTGATGAATCTTAGAACATTTTAGATAATTGTGTCAAAACAAAAATATTTTTATTGAAATTTGTTGAGGCTTTGTTCTAACGTTATTGGTGAATTAAACGAAAAAGTAAGGATTGTGAATATGGTTGATATCATAATTTCAGGTGACGGTGGAAAATTACACGCGGTTTATCATAAATCATCATGCAAAGCAGCGCCACTGGCGGTGATTCTTTCGGGAAATCCGCGTCAAAAATATCATATGAATGATCGGGTTTCGTACGCAATGTTTCGCGCGTTTATGGATATTGGTTTTTCGGTGGTTCGCTTTAATTATCGTGGCGTTGGTGATTCTGATGGGGTGATTGGTACGACGTCTGAAAATATGCTTGATATTGCGACGGTGATTGATTGGATTCAAAATCATAACGAGGACAGTGATAAAATATGGTTGGCGGGGCATCAGCTGGGGGCGTGGTATGTGTTACAGGCGATGATGCGTCGACCCGAGATTTCTGGGTTTGCGTTGGTGTCGCCGGATGCGGCGGTATCTGATTTTGCGTTTTTATCGCCACGCCCAAATCGGGGGCTGTTGTTACAGGGGGCAAATGAAAGTGATGAAGCGCGCGCGTTTGCAACACATTTGACCCAGGTGTTGAAAAAACAAGCCCAGATTGACTTGGAAACAATTCGTGTGCGTGGGGCCGATGCAATGTACAGTCAACCGGCCGATTTACGTCAGATGTATAATGATTTAAAGGCGTATGTCGGACGCGAAAATGAAGAGGACAAGCTTTTATGAACAAAGAACGCTTTTTGGATGCGAATATTCCCGATGATTTGGCGGCAACAATTCGCCCGCGTTCATTGGGGGACTTTATCGGTCATGACGCATTGAAACAGAATTTGTCGGTGTTTGTGTCGGGCGCACGAAATCGTGGTGAAGCCATGGATCATGTTCTGCTTTATGGGCCGCCGGGGTTGGGCAAGACAACGTTGGCACATATTGTGGCAAACGAATTGGGGACTAATTTTCGGGCAACTGCGGCGCCGATGCTGACCAAACAAGGGGATTTGGCGGCGATATTGACGTCACTTGAACCAATGGATGTGTTGTTTATCGATGAAATTCATCGTTTGCCAACCGCGATTGAAGAAGTCTTGTATTCCGCAATGGAAGATTTCAAGTTGGATATCATGCTGGGCGAAGGGCCCAGTGCGAAAAGTGTGCGTATCGACCTGCCCCCGTTTACGTTGGTGGGGGCGACAACGCGTACGGGGTTGCTGTCCAATCCATTACGTGACAGATTTGGAATTGATTTGCGTTTGACGTTCTATCCGCCCGAAGATTTGGCAAAGATTATTCAACGCAGCGCAAACATTTTGGGAACACCAATTGATGCAGATGGTGCGTTAATGTTGGCGCGGTCGGCGCGCGGAACACCACGTATTGCAAACAGATTGTTAAAGCGTGCACGTGACTTTGCAGCGGCGTTAAACCGGGAACATATTTCCGCAGAAACAATTAAAACCACCCTGTTCCAGTTGCATATTGATGGGTGTGGGTTGGATGAAATTGACCGTGAATATATGTCGACGATTATAAAGTTTTATGCCGGCGGACCGGTTGGTGTTGAAAACTTGGCGGCGGCCTTGTCTGAACCGGCCGACACAATTGAAGATGTAATTGAACCGTATCTGATGCAGTTGGGGTTTGTGCAACGTACACCGCGTGGTCGTGTTATCACAGATGCCGGATACGCGCATTTGGGATTGGAAAAATAAGGAAGAATAAATATGACAAGTGTTAGTGTGTTGGGACTGAAGGCAGATGATAAATTATATGACCGGGTTGTTACAGCATATCGTGCCGGGGATAGAAACGACTTAATACGATTAATCTTGGAACAGTATAATTGGGTGGCGCAGTTGTCACACCGCTTGGAAAGCAAGATAACATATAATCAGTCCAGGCGTTTAACAGTTTTATATATTACATTGGCAAAAATTGCGAATGCGGTTGCAGGGAAAGGCGAATATAATCTGTCGGATACGCGTACGAACGAGATTATCGGACATCGTGGATGGTATGTTCGGGATTATATATTGAAAGATATTGTGGAAAAGGCGTTGCCAGAATTTAAAGATGCGCAGCAAATGTTTATCAAATTAAAAGGTAGTATGTCCCCAGAATATGGCGTTGTGCAGTCTGTTATTACCGCACAAGATTTGCATGCATGGATTGAGATGTATAAGCAAGGGGCTTTTAAGCATAAGGATACAACGACAGATAGTTATTTTAAAGATGCGCAAAAGGTTTTTCGCAGTATTGTGTCGGGGCGTTCTGTGGTCTTGTTGACAAATGATACTTTGCGCGCGTTAAAAGATTTTGCAGATGTCTTTGCAGACGAAAAAAATCCGATGTATAAGCCAGAATATGAAAAGGCGATAAGTGAAGCAGCGCGGATTGTTAAGCAAGATATTGCAGAACTGAATAATGTAACGCAACAGCAATTGGACAGATGATGTGAAATAAATTCGTTCGCATGTTCCAGACGTATTAAATAATGAACTGAATGTTGATATGGGGTGCAGATGAAAGTACATGTTTTTCCGTTTACCATTGCATATGCTGATACCGATGCCGAAGGTATTGTTTATCATGCGCGGTATTTGGAAATTGCCGAACGTGCGCGTATGAATTGGCTGCGCGGGCATGTGGTTGTTGGTGATGATATTGGGTTTGTTGTGCGTGAATTAAATATCAAATATATTGCGCCACTTCATGCCGGTGAAGATATTGTCGTTGAAACACAAATGGTGGATGTTGGGGCGGCGGTTGTAAAAATTGAACAAAAGTTCGTGAAAGATGGGAATGTTTATGCTATAATAAACCTTAGGGTTGCGTATTTGGGGGCGGATATGCGCCCAAAGCGAATACCAACAGAATTTATTACTGGATTGATTTAAGTAAAAAAGGAAAGGAAAAATGGAAAATAATTTTTCGTTGTTAAGTTTGTTTACCGGCGACATTATGACGGTTTTTGTGTCGATTGTCTTGGTGGTGTTCAGTGTTATGTCATGGGCGGTGATTATTGAAAAAATTCGTCTTTGGCGTGTGGCGCGCCGTAATCCGGTAAAGTTAAATCAAAATGATAATTTGGCAACGGCCCCGGAACGCTTGGTGCGCCCATTCGACAAGAATTTATGGTTTTTGGCGATGGTGGCGTATATTTCACCATTTATTGGCTTGTTCGGTACGGTGTGGGGGGTTATGGATTCCTTTGCGTCAATCGGTGTGAATCAGTCGGTCAGTATCGGTGTTATTGCACCGGGGTTGGCGGTGGCGTTGGGGACGACTGCGCTGGGGCTGATTGCGGCGGTGCCGGCGGCAATCGCACATCAATATTTTGCAAAGCGTGCAGATGATTTATATGACAGATTGGACGATGCACGTCGTGAATTTAATTCGAAAAAACAAGGATTGTAATTATGTCACGTATGCGTCGCAGACAATCAGATGGTTCGATTCAATTAACACCAATGATTGACGTTATGACGGTGTTGTTGGCGGTGTTTATGGTTACTACGCCGATGATGACAACGGGGATTGATTTGGAATTACCGCGTGCGGGTGCGTCGGCGATGACGGGTAATGATCATGCAATACAGATAAGTGTTGATTCAAATGGGCGTTACTTTCTGTCCAAGACAGAATTGTCGCGTGATGAAATTGTAACGCGTGCCATTGCAATGCGTGGTGAAAATCCAAACTTGACGATTATGATAAGTGGTGACACCCATGCGGACTATGGTGCGGTTATGTCGATGATGGGCAAATTAAAAGATGCAGGTTTTCAGAAAGTTGGCCTTAGAACCCAACCGGAATAAAGACATATGGCAAAGTTTAATCAATTTTCGACGGAAAATATATTGATGTCTGTTTGTGGGCATTTGGTTGTGGTGGCGTTGTTGGTGACGTCTGCGGTGGTTATTTTTGAACGCGCAAAGTTGGTTGCCCCCGACAGAATTCAAATTACGGAAATTGATTTAAATGATGTTGTTGTGTCGGGCGATGAAACAAAGCTTTATAATGTGGGACATGTCCAAGAAGTAAATGTGCAAGAAGAAAAACCGGCCCCTGTGGCGGTGCCAGATGAAAAAAAATCTTTGGATGCCGAACCGCCCGAAGAAGTCAAGATAGATGCGCCAACATTGGTTGAAACGGATGTGCCAAAAGTGGAAACGGACGAACAACCAAAAAAAGAAGACAAAAAAGAAGAAGAAAAGTTTGACGGGGAATCTAAACCGGTTGAACCGGCGCCGGCCGCCCCCAAAAAGCGCAAGGTTGTACGTGTAAATCGGGAAGTGTTATCTTTGGAACGTACGCTGACGATATCGGTGGTTGATGCGTTGCGTGTGGCGATGACGCGCTGTTGGGTTATTGACAGTTCGCGTCCAGACATTGCAGATATTCGTGCGGTTGCCCATTTGTCTATGCGTAAAAATGGGACGGTACGTGATGTGTGGTTTGAATCTGCGGCGCGCGCAGAAACAGACCCGGCGTTTGCCTATGTTTTGGAAACGATACGCGCGGCGATTAACCGGTGTCAACCGTTCCGTATGTTGCCAACCAACGAGTATGCCAAGTGGGAAAAGATACAGTTGACGTTCTATCCGACCCAAGGCAAGGTTATGTAGTCTTTTGTGTGTTGTTTTTATCCGCCACTACAGGCGGTTTTTTGTTCCCGTCCCGACAAGAAAAAAATTCTCTTTCCCGGTTTTTTTTTGGGGGGGGCGACTTGTCTGCGGGGCACACCTGTTATTCTGGGGCTTTAGCTGAAAATTAAGGTTATTCATTCCTTGTTGTTCACACCGTCATACCGGATTCGGGCCCCGCAAAAATTTGAAAATTTTTGTGGGTGATACAAGGCCGGTATCCATTGTAAAAATACCCCCGCCCCTTCCTCTTCCCTTGTTATCCCTGTGCGGTGGTGTTTTTTGTGATAATACATTGAAAGTGCTGTAAAAATTAAAAAATCAACAACAAAAAGCAAAAAAAATTTCATTTTTTCCTTGATTTTTAAAAATGTGTCAAAATTTTTTTTTCAAAAAACAAGAATCTTTTACTTGTGTTAATGGGGGGATTTTGTCTATTATGCGAATGTATATAGAAAGGAAGTGGGAAGAATGTCAAGAATTCTGCGTTTTTTGGCCGTTTTGGTTGCTTGTTTATTTTCATTCAATGCATTTGCTGATTATACTTGTCCGACGCTTAAGACGTACACGTCGTGTAATCAAAACTATTATCTAAGCAGTACTGCGGGCACCGATTCGACAAATTCTTGTCGGGCATGCCCAAGTAATTCTACGACAAATGCGAATAACACATCCACTTCGTGTACTTGTAAAACGGGGTATCGTGTTGGTGGAACGCCAAGTGGTGCAACAACCACAACGTCGACGGCGTGTACGGCGGTTGCGACAACGATTACACTGGATAACAATGGTGCAACATCGGCTGGGACGACGATGATTTATGCGCGTTATGGCACAAATGTTTATTTGAACAGTTCGCGCACCCAGGTAATGACAACAAGCGCGTATCCAATTACCAAACCGTCGCGTCAATATACGGTTACATTTAATGCCAATGGCGGTTCGGTCAGCACAACAAGCGCAACGGCAACGTATACATTCAGTGGATATTATAATTCTACAACTGGTTCAAATCAGTATATTGGTTCGAATGGTTATATTACATCCGCTGGTATAACCCAGGCAAAAGCCCGCACGACAAATGGTACATGGTATGCAAGATGGTCGGGCGGTTCGGTTACGTTGCCAACCCCATCGGCCAGAACGGGTTATACATTCCAGGGTTGGAATACGTCAAGCACTGCGACCACTGGTTCAACGGGGTCGATGGTAATAACGGCGAATACAACACTTTATGCAATATGGAAAGCGAATTCGTACACATGTTCGGCGGGAACGTATTTGAATGGTACAACATGTTCTGATTGTCAGGAGGGATATTACTGTACAGGTGGCACATTTACATACAATGGTGGTATCCAGGGTCGGTCATCATGTCCGGGCGATTATCCAGAAAGTGGAACAAATGCACCGGATGCGTCGGCATGTTATGTTGTTTGTCCGGCGGGTACGCGTGTTACAACACGTGGTGGTGAATGCGAAGCGTATACAACGACGGCTACGCAGACATTTTATTATCCAGAACACACTGTTAATAACGGAAACGTTTCTGGTACCTATTATTGTCCGATGTATGGCACGTCTAATACTTTCCATGTTGCGGCCGGTACGTCAACAACAACAGCAACGTCGATGAACAAGTGTGTATCGCCAAGTGTCAGTGGTGGTCGCTTGGTCAAAACAAGTGACAGTGTTGAAGATATTACATTGCAATTCAGTTCGGCGATGAAGGTTACAGAAATTGAATTTTATGATTTGGATGGTGAAAAATACGACGGTACCATTGCGGCAAATTTAAATTCAAAACTAAGGGACGGTTTGCTTGGAAACAACTATGTTGCCATATCCAGTTCAACCATTGGATTTACAGAATCGATTCCGTTAGGTGTGATAAAGTTGTATATGTTACCTGCGACAACAAACACATCTGCGTCTTATACGCTCAGAATCAGTGGTACTGGTGTTGCGACGCGGGAATTTACGTTCCAGGCAACTGGTACAACGACGGGTGTTGGTAATATAGAATATATATTCCCTGTTGATGTTTATTCAAGAGTGGCTTGTTCGGCCGGTACGTACAAGGCATCGCATACAATTTATGCGAACGCAACAGATTCGGCGTGTTCAAATGTAAATGATGGATGCTTTGGTGGTTCGGTCGCAACAAGTGCATGTACCAACAACTGTAATGCATTGACTCCTGCGGTTTCGGTAACCGGCGGTACATACAGTTCTGTGACACCGCGCAGTGCTAATACATCATGTCGATATGTTGCACCAGCGGTAACCAAGAGCGGATGTTCAACAGTTACGCGTAATACAGTATCATACAGTGGCACCGCATGGGGTTCAAATTATTATACCGCCAAGGCGGCCAAAGGTTATCGCGTATCAAGCACAGACGGCGCAAATCCATCTTGTACGGCGTGTGTGGCGGGTTATTATCAGGCATCTGATAACTTTACCGGCACGTCATGTACCCCGGCCGAAGATGGTAAATTCGTTTCTGGTACGGCGGCAACCGCGTCGGTCGCATGCGCAATTGGGGCATACAGTGAAAAGTCAAGCGCATCAACCAAATGTCTTGCATGTCCGGCGGGGTACACAACATCGGCAACAGGTGCCAAGTACAACGCAACGGCCACAACCGCATGCGCAAAAGCATGTGACAATGCGTCGGGGGCAAATTCTTGGGCCACACCGTCATGGTCAAATAATTCGGTTACAAACCTTTGCACCATTTCAAAGTGTAACGCAAATACGTATTATACTGCAAAAGTTGCAACCGGTTATACCAACACATGTACGGCGTGTGGTGCAAATTCGTCGACATCGGCGGGCAACACATCAACAACATGTGCATGTTCAACCGGGTATACCGCGGATGGTAAAGTTGGTGGTGCCGCATCATCAACCAAAGGGTGCAGCTTGATAAGCGACATTGTATGCACAAGCGGGCAATTTTTGCCGAGAATTTCGACGTCTTGTATGGCATGTCCAGCGGGTTATCAGTGCCCAAGTGCCAGCAAGACTTATTCATACAGCAACAGTGACCAAGGACTTACGGCGTGTACACCGGGGCACTATCAAGATGAAACCGGTCAAACATCGTGTAAAGAAGCCGATGTGGGATACATAGCGCAGGATTATGGGGCGAGGATGCAAATGGCATGTTCGGGCGCAATGTATCAAGATAAAACCGGACAAAGCAGTTGCATACCATGTCCAAAGTCAACCGGACAAACGGATATTCTATATTATTCATATCGTAACGGTAACAAAACAGGCGATCATACGGTGCGTTCGGGTTGCTATGCGCGCTTTGGGGCAAAAACACTTGACGATGGTGAAATTACACAAGGTAGTGTCTGTTTTATTGATAAAACGTCTGATACGTACGGATTGGGTGAATCATCGGTACACTGTGAAGTTCATCGCAGAGATCTGAAATGTAATGGTGGGTATTATAACCGTACATTTAATGACAATTCGTCGGCCCAATATGATACGGTCTATAAAACCCAGGCCGCGATGTATGACGGTGTATGTCGCCCGGTCGAAGCCGGATATTGGTCGGCGGATGAAAGCCTGAGCCGTACGGCGTGCGCCAGTGGCACCACAATCGGATACGGCGCCGGTGCGGACGAATCCGGGGACTGTGGCCGCGTGATGAATGTTGGTGGTGGAAAATTGTACCTTCGTTCCGAACGCAAGACCGCACCATCGTTCAATGTTACGATTGGTTCGACAACGTACTATGGCAATATGTCGACCGCGGACAAGAATATGAGTGACGGTACAACAAAGTCACTGAAAGCAAATGTACGTGGCACGACTTATTCGGTCTATGACGACAGTGCGAATTGATAAAATCCCCCGTTTGGGGGATTTTTTAAATGGAATGACAAGGTTGAAGAGTAAGAGTGTATTCTTGTGGTGTGTTTTTTTGCAATGGATACCGGCCGTCGCCGGCATGACGATGTGTGTGGGGTTGTCGTCACCCCGACGAAGGTCGGGGTCCACTGTGCAAACGGGTGTTTTTTGTGGATTCTATTTACCTGGATTCTGGGGTCGGGGGCCAGAATGACACCACTTCGTTAAAACTTCGTGGTGCAGGCACAACTTCGTTAAAACTTCGTGGTGCAGGCAATTTGGATTCTATGACCTGGATTCTGGAGTCAAGCCCCAGAATGACAAGGTGTGTGGGAAAAAGAACTTTTTATTTTGTTGACAATTTTGTTCGTTGTGATAGGCTGAAATTACCATGTAATAAAAGGTGTTTGTATTATGGAACGAAATAAAGTATTGGCGGAAATTGAAAATTATTTGAAAATCAAAAAGTTTATAAAAGGACCTATTTCTATGGATTTGTCGTTCGTCGATGATATCGGAATGGATTCACTTGATATGTTGGAAATGTTTAATGTGTTGGAAAAAAAGTTCAGAATCAGACCGCTTGAAAATGAAACCGAAAAGTACAAGACGGTGTTGGATTTGGTCATCGCAATTTCCAAGGAAATTGAACGAAAGAAAGAAAAAGCCTTTCCGCCAAAGGGGAATGGAAATTATTATCTTGCCGATGGGTATTCATATTGCGCTTTTACCGATAAACCATGCGATAAAATCGATTTGGCAAATGTCAGTGCACACAATTATAATCAATGCGAAAAATTAAAATGTTCAGTGTGGATGCATAATAATAAACAAAAAACAAAATAAAAGTGGGCAATGCCCACTTTCTTTCTTATTTCTTTTCGCCAATGTATATACCCATGTCGTGCGCAACGGAAAGTAACGGATTGTCCGGTGATACGTACGCATTCGATGTCATCAGGTCGGGTATCTTTGGGTCGCGAACAATGTCGCCCGATGCAATAAAGTCAGATAATGCAACCGTATGAACGTCACCGTCAATTAATGCCGTCATAACGTATGTTTCATTGTTCGCAATTGCGTCCAAGGCACAGTCTGCAAATCGTGTCGCCAAAATACGGTCCGCCGCCGTTGTGTCACCGGCACGCTGGGTATGTTCGGGAAATGCCGTTCGGTTCGTTATGCCCGCCGCCGTCAATTTGCGCGAAATCATGTCCGCCGGACGGCCCGAATGACCGCGAAGTGATATGCCTTCGGATACAACAATAATGCCATAGTCGGTTTGTGCGTTCTTGATGTGCGAAATAAGGTTGTTAATATCGAACTTTATTTCGGGTATCAATATCGCAGACGCACCAATCGCAACACCGGCGTGTAATGCCAATTGACCACAGTCGCGACCCATCGCTTGGACAACGAACCAACGGTGGTGACTGCGCGCGGTTAACATTAATTGGTCGCAAAAGGATGTTAACTGTTGAACCGCAGTGTCAAAACCAATCGTGCGTTCGGTCAGTGGCATGTCCATGTCAATCGTCTTGGGAATACAAATCAGCTGTAAATCCCGGTATGTTTCACGATTTGACCAGGCCAAAGAAAGACTGCCGTTGCCACCAATAAGGATTAATGCGTCAAGTTTCAGTTGCTTTAAGCCGTCTTGAAGACGCTTGTTGAATTGTTTTACCCGCCCTGCTTCGGCCGCGGTTTCAAAGTTCATGGCCCCGGCGTGGCCGTTGTGAAGAAAACTGCCCGCAAGACGCGCGTTTTCAATCGGTAATGTCATGTCATTAAGGCGTATCGCCGCCGGCGGATTCGCACAAAGACCATCAGTGCCGTCAAGAATACCAAAAACATGCCACCCGCGAAGCGTCGCACCACGTACAATACGATGTATCGCAGTGTTCAGACCACTGCAGTCGCCACCGGTTGTCATTATGCCAAGTCGTTTCATTATAATGCCCCCTTTGCCTGTGTTTTTCTTGGAAATTATATCACAAATAAATTGACAAAGAAATATTATTTGGAATACTTTGTCTAACATATTAATAAATCGGATTGTTTCAGGAGAAATGGTATGTCACAGAAAAATAAAAATAATTCAAATATGGGAACAACCAAGCGTTCAACAGATGACCTTATTAATGATGCAATCGCACAACAGAATGATTGGCTTGAAAATCGTCGCACGTATACGCGCAGTTTTCTTAAGTCGCTGAACCTGTTCGCACGACCGGCTGAAAAAAAACAGGCGGATGTGAATGATGAAAAAAATTCAACCCCAAATACAGATGAAAAAAAACGTGAACGTAATACAGTGCTTGGGGCGTATTGGTTCCCGATATTGTGTGCGTTGGTTGTTATCTTTATCGCAATATGGGTTGTCTTTGTGCGCGGAACAACAACGTCGCGTATCGTTGTCATGCCAAATATCCC
>JAGBGA010000072.1 GCA_017936185.1 Alphaproteobacteria bacterium
CAATATTCCCACACAAAATAAACAAACGACATCGTTTGATGTCGTCTTTATTCGCGCCATGTAACCGATTTAAAGCGCGAATTTATCGTATTACGTAAATCAGTGTCGGTGAAAAATTGCGAACGCATGGATTCAGATGTCGCATTTGACGCGTCTTCAAAGTGCGGAATGTATTTTTGTATCGCAATATTACAAACCCCACGCGCAGATAATATTTCAGTTATTTTCACCAGGTCATCTTTGCCGACATATCGTGGGTCGCATGTGATGCGAACTTCCATTTCTTTGCCGGTGGCCAACCATACATCCAACGAACGAAGCATATTGTTATATGCAATATTTTGCCCTGTTAAATCGGGGTATTTTTCACATGTCGCCTTGAAATCAAGACCAATCCAATCGATAACGTCCGATGCACGTGCCAATGTGTCGGGATAAAAACCGTTGGTGTGAAGCCCAATCTTGAACCCAAGCGCACGAACGCGACGCATGTATTCAATGGTGGCGTCGCCTTGCATTAACGCTTCGCCGCCGGAAAAAACGACCGCTTCCAGTTTGCCGACACGCACAGTTAGCCAATCCAAGATACTGGCCGGGTCATATTCACCATCGCCAACGCATAACAAATGGGGATTGGAACAGTATACACAACGTAATGGACACCCAACCAAAAAAAGCACACACGCCAATTTGCCCGGATAATCAATCGTTGTGAATGGAACCAATCCCCCAATTTGAATTTCACGCATGATTAACTAAGCCGCACGTTTTAACAAATCAGAATGTCTTTGACCGGCCGATAAACTGTTGACTTCGGTAAATGTTTTGCGTTCGCAAAATTCAGAATATTTACCAATGTTAAAGTTTGACACAGGTCTGATGAACCCCATTGAACGTGAAAAAATTTCGCATGGTGTTCTTTGTGTGTTGTTAATCATATCTTGCTCCTTCCCTTGTTTTCTGATTTGTTATTGGTTGTTTTGTTCTTGGTCCTGGTTTGCGGCGATTTCTGCGTCGCATTTTGGACAGAATTCATGTTTGCCCGGCAGATATCCATGCTTTGGACAAATTGAAAATGTTGGTGTTAATGTCATATATGGCACCTTGTAATTTTCAAATATTGTGCGCACAATTTTCTGGGCGGCATCACCACTTGATACCGGTTCGCCCATGTACAAGTGCAACATGGTTCCACCAGTATATTTGCGTTGCAAATCTTCTTGGTGTTCAAGCGCAACAAACGGATCATCTGTAAAGTTAACCGGTAATTGCGTTGAATTCGTATAATATGGCGCATCTGGCGTTCCCGCAGTTATAATGTCGGGGAAATTTTTAACGTCAGTCTTGGCAAAGCGATATGAACAGCCTTCGGCCGGGGTCGCTTCCAAATTATATAAATTGCCTGTTTGTTCTTGGAATGTCGCCAGGTTTTCACGAATAAAGTCCATAACATCCAAAACCAACTTTTTACCCAAAGGTGTTGCAATGTTTTCACGATCACCGGTAAAGTTACGAACCATTTCATTGGCGCCATTTACACCAATTGTCGAAAA
>JAGBGA010000073.1 GCA_017936185.1 Alphaproteobacteria bacterium
ACTTCGTTAAAACTTCGTGGTGCAGGCACAACTTCGTTAAAACTTCGTGGTGCAGGCACAACTTCGTTAAAACTTCGTGGTGCAGGCACAACTTCGTTAAAACTTCGTGGTGCAGGCACAACTTCGTTAAAACTTCGTGGTGCAGGCAAAGAGTAAGTGTGTTTTCTTGGGGGGGATTTTTTTTAGTGGTCGGAGTGACAAGGTTCGAACTTGCGACCTCTACGTCCCGAACGTAGCGCTCTACCAGGCTGAGCTACACTCCGATTAAACTTTTGTGATTATGTATCTTTTTATTTTAAAAATCAATCGTTGTTTTATCGGGTGTGTGTTTTTTCTTTGTTGTATGCATAAAGTGTGCTTGTGTGCTGGGGGGGCAAGGACGGGTGCTTGTATTGCCAATTTGTAATTTTTTTGTGCGGGGGACTTGTTTTTTTGGGTTTTTCGTTCCATATTATTTGTGTTTGAACGAAAGGAATTAATATGTTCGCATTACGATTTTTGAACAAAGATAAATTTGATAATTATGATGACTATGTTCAAAATGCAGCGCCGAATGTGCCGGAAAACTTTAACTTTGCGTATGATGTTGTTGATGTTATTGCGCGTGAAACACCCGATAAAGTCGCAATTATTTGGATGAACGATTCGGGGGATAAAAAAGTAATTACTTTTAAAATGCTGGCCCAGATGTCAAGTGCAGTCGCAAATTTCTTGGGCGAACGTGGAATGAAAAAAGGGGATACGGTGTTGCTTTTTATGCGGCGCCGTTGGGAATATTGGGTGCTGATGATGGCGATGCACAAGTTGGGCGTAATTCCAATACCGTCGACAAATCAGCTGAAATCAGAAGATATTAAGTACAGAATAAAGGCCGCAGATGTGCATACGGTGATTGCGTTCGATGATGGGGCAATTATTTCAGAAATAAAAAATGCAATCGGCGATAATGAAAATGTGCAACTGATTAACTGTGACGAAGTGGCAAAGGCCTGTGAAACGTTCCCAAAAGAAATAGAACGTGTGCCAAACGAAAATACAGATACGATGGTTGTGTACTTTACAAGTGGTACAACGGATTTGCCGAAAATGGTGGCCCATAATTTTGCGTATCCGTTGGGGCATATTAATACCGCTGTGTTTTGGCAGCAGTTGACCGATGGTGATATTCACTTTACGTTGTCGGAATCGGGTTGGGCAAAGTGTTCGTGGGGTAAAATGTATGGCCAATGGTTGGCCGGCGCAACGGTGTTTGTGTTTGACTTTTCACGTGTGTTCACAGCGCGCGATTTGTTAAAGGCTATTTCGGAAAATCGGGTTACGTCTTTTTGTGCGCCACCGACGGCATACAAGATGATGATAAATACAGATATGACAAAATATGACTTGTCCGCATTGAAAAAAGCAGAAGTCGCAGGTGAAGCGTTAAACCCAGAAGTCTATGAACGGTTCTTGGAATTTACGGGAATTAAAATGCGCGAAGGGTTTGGGCAAACAGAAACGTGCGTGATGGTCTTTAATAATCAATGGATTGAACCAAAGCCAGGGTCAATGGGAATGCCCGCCGCAGGTTGGAATATTCAATTGACAGATGAACGTGGACGCGCAATTTCAGAACCAAATACAGTTGGTGAAATTTGTGTCTTGGTCAAAGATAAAAAGCCGTTGGGATTGTTCCAGGGGTATCACAAAAACGATAAACAAACCGAAGCGGTATATCGTGACGGTTTTTACCGTACAGGTGATATGGCGTATCGTGATGAAGATGGGTACTTTTGGTTCGTGGGAAGAAATGATGACTTGATTAAGTCAAGTGGATACAGGGTCAGTCCGTTCGAAGTCGAATCGGTGTTGCTGGAACATCCGGCGGTGCGCGAAGTCGCCGTTACAGGCGTGCCAGACCCATCGCGCGGGCAAGCCGTTAAGGCAACAATCGTGCTGAATAAATATTTCCAGGCAACAGATGTTCTTGTTCGGCAATTACAGGATTATGTAAAATCGCATACGGCGCACTATAAAAGCCCGCGCGTTATCGAATTTGTCGATGCGTTGCCAATGACAATCAGTGGTAAAATCAGACGCGCACTTATACGTACGCTTGACAGTGCCAAGGAATCAATTGTTGACCCAATTAAAAATTCAATTGGATTGGGTAAAGAAGATGAAGAAAAATAAAAAAATGGGCAATCGCCCATTTTTTTTTAAAATAAACTGATTAAACATATCCCAAGGCCCGCCGCAATAATTGCGCCAATGGTCAGGGGCCAAAAGTAACGCTTTACAATTGCGTTCGCGCGTTCCTGGAAAAAGTAAAGAAGGGTGGCGATTATCGCAAAGCGACCAGTGCGGAACAACGCAGATACAAATAAAAACAGCCATATTGGATAACCGATAAACCCCAGCCATATCGCCAATAACTTGTACGGAATTGGGGTAACCGCCGTTAAAACAATTATTAATATGCCGTATTTGGTGAACATTGGCTTTATCGTCGTTTCGATTAATTCGGGGTTTGAAAATGTTTCAATTAACCAAATGCCAACAGAATCATAAAGCCACATTCCAATCATGTATGCCAATGCACCACCAACCAATGAACCCAAAGATGCCGCGATTGTAATTGGAACGGCGCGACGCTTGTTCGCAATGATTGGTGGGGTCATAAAGACTTCGGGTGGGATAAACAAAAATATCGATTCGCAAATTGTTAATAAAAATACAACCCATGAATAGCCGCGTGATTCAGATTTCTTTAAGATATATTCCGAAAATTTCATTCCCTTGTTCCCCATTGTTTGTGAAAAAAATTTACTTGATTGTAAATTATAAAATATTATTTTACAATTAAATTAACCAGTAACAGAGGGCGCGTATGCCAAAAAAACAATTTAATTCAAATCGCGGCGAACGTGTCGCAAGTAAAGTTCAAACATTGGTCGCGGAAATTCTTCGTGATAATTGGGGGGATGATGCGCTGATTTCAGGGGTGTCTTTGGTGGGAAGTGTGGCACATGGGGGATTACAATTTGTGCGATTGTTTTACTATACGCGTAACCAAGATGTTAATGCGGTGCAGAAAAGACTTGATGAAGTGACGCGTATGGTGCGATTTGAATTGGCCGCCCGTATGAATCAAAAGTATGTCCCAGATATTAAATTCCAATATGATGATACGTTGGAACGCGCAGCGCGAATCGATGAATTGCTGAATAATTTATAAATTTGTATTTTGTTAAAAAAATCACCTTGCGAATGCGGCAACAGTGTACTAGTATATGCCAAGTATAACCAAGGTGTTTTTTTATGAAGCAGGCAAATATCCGTAATTTTTCAATTGTTGCACATATTGACCATGGCAAATCAACACTGTCAGACAGGTTGATTGAATTTACAGGTGGGCTGCAATCGCGTGAAATGAAGGCCCAGGTCTTGGATTCAATGGATATTGAACGCGAACGCGGTATTACGATTAAAGCACAGACGGTGCGATTGAAATATACTGCAAAAAATGGTGAAGTGTATCAGTTGAATTTGATGGATACGCCGGGACATGTGGACTTTTCATATGAAGTGTCGCGGTCTTTGGCGGCGTGTGAAGGGGCGTTGGTTTTGGTGGATGCAACCCAAGGGGTTCAGGCGCAGACACTGGCAAATGCGTATTTGGCGTTGGATAATGATTTGGAAATGTTGCCGGTGTTGAACAAGATTGATTTGCCGTCAAGTGATGTCGCGGCAACGCGGGAACAGATTGCAGATGTTATTGGTCTGGATGCGAATGAAGCACTGGCGGTGTCGGGCAAGACCGGTGATGGGGTGCCAGAATTGCTGGAAGAGATTGTAAATAAGTTGCCGGCGCCACATGGGGATGAAAATGCGTCGACGCGTGCGTTGTTGGTCGATTCGTGGTATGATTCTTATTTGGGTGTTGTAATTTTGGTGCGCGTGGTTGATGGAATGTTAAGTCGCGGACAAAAAATTAAGTTTATGGCGACGGGTGCCGAATATGTTGTGGATAAAATTGGGTACTTTACGCCAAAAATGGTTAATGTTGATAAACTGCATACCGGGGAAATCGGATTTATTATCACAGGTATGAAAACAATTCATGATTGCAAGGTGGGGGATACAATTATTGATGCGCGCGCCGAAGGGGCAACGATGTTGCCGGGATTTAAACCGTCGGTGCCGGTGGTGTTTTCTTCGTTCTTTCCGGTCGAAGCAGATGATTACCCAACGTTTCGCGAAAGCGCAGAAAAATTGGCGTTAAATGACGCGTCCTTTATGTTTACGGTGGAAAAGTCGTCTGCGCTGGGGTTTGGGTTGCGCTGTGGATTTTTGGGATTGTTGCATATGGAGATTATCAGCGAACGCTTGGCGCGCGAATTTAACTTGAATTTGATTAATACTGTGCCAAGTGTGTTATATAAAATTCATCTTCGTGATGGTTCGGTAATTGACTTGGAAAATCCGGCCGATATGCCAGAGCCAACAAAAATCGCATCAATTGAAGAGCCTTGGGTGCGCGCAACAATTATGATGCCAGATAAATATATGGGCGGGATAATGTCGCTGTGTGCAGAACGGCGCGGGGTGCAAGAAAATATTTCGTATGTCGGTAATCGGGCGGTGTTGGTATATCAATTGCCGTTGGCAGAAATTGTGTTTGATTTCTATGACCGGGTAAAGTCTATTTCGTCGGGATATGCATCGTTTGACTATGTCGTGTATGGGTATCAGGCGTCCGATTTGGTCAAGGTTAATATTCTTGTTAATGAAGAAAATGTCGAACCGTTGTCATTTATGTGCCATCGGTCGTTCGCAGAAAAACGTGGGCGCCAGATTGTGGAAAAATTAAAAGATTTAATCCCGCGACATCAATTTAAAATACCATTACAGGCCGCAATCGGTGGCAAGATTATTGCGCGTGAAACAATTGCTGCGTATCGTAAAGACGTAACGGCAAAATGCTACGGCGGGGATATTACGCGTAAACGTAAATTGTTGGAAAAGCAGAAAGAAGGTAAAAAACGTATGCGGTCGTTCGGTAATGTAGAAATACCACAGTCGGCGTTTATTAACGCGTTGAAAGTATCGTAAAAAAAATAAAAAAAGGGGGCCAGATATGGCACACCAGTTCTTTTTTAATCCGTATATATTGGACAATTTGCCGGCGCCGGCGCGTGGCTTTGATGTTGTGCAAGATATTTCAGAACCGCGTCTTCGTATGTATATAACCAGTCGTGGTGTCAAAACGTTCTTTGTGCGTAAACGTGTGCGGGGCAAAGATAAACGAATTTTGATTGGAAAGTATCCAGATGTTGATATTGAATATGCACGAAGTGCAGTGCCGCAAATCCTTGAAAACGCGTCAAAAAAACCGCCGGTGCGCAGAAAGAAAATAACGTTTAAGCAATTTGTTGATTTGTACTTGGCAAATAAAGTGCGACGTGGTGAAGATTCTTATGCGAAATTGGTGCGGGCAATTAATCTTCATTTGGCGGGGTTGTTTGAAAAAAAGATTTGCGATGTTACCACCGATGATGTGCGGCATGTTGTGAAAAATATTCGTGGGGCGGCAATTGCGGCGCGTATGCAAGAATTGATGCAAAGTATTTTTAATTATGCGCTGGATATGGGGTATGTGAAATCAAACCCGGTTGTTGGAATTGAAAAAATTCAACAAACGCGTCGTGTGCGACCGCTGAATCGGGCGGGGCTGTTGCGATTGGTTGATGCGATTAATGCACTGGAAGATGTTGTGATGCGGTCGGCTTTTTTGATGTTGATATATGGATTTGTGCCGCGTTCCAAGGTCTTTTCAATGGCGTGGCAGGATTTAGATTTTAATCATGATGTGTGGAATGGGTGGCCGTTATCAAACCGGGCAATCGTTTTGTTGCAAGATTTGCCCCAGGATGGTCAATGGGTTTTCCCAAGTCGCGGGGGAATGCATTTAATGGATCCGCGTACCGCATGGCGACGTGTTGCAATGGCGGCCGGGATTCCAAATTTAACAATGGATGATGTGTATAAATTCTTGATGCGACGTGTTGTTTGGGCGTCTGATCGTGAAGATTTTCGTAATAATATAAACGAATTGCTTGATGATATTTTGATAATGGAAAGTTAAAAGGTAATTTGTCAAGTTTTGTTATTGTTTGTTATAAATTCTTGACATGGTCTGTATAAAATGATAGCTTATCGGATAATGACGGTCATGGTATGGACCAAACTATTTAACTAAAACAAAGGAAAAAAGAAATGACAACTTTTGAAAAAGTAAAAAAAATCGTAGCTGAAAAACTGGGCGTGCCAGAAGAAAAAGTTACAGAATCTGCAGCGTTCGTTAATGACTTGGGTGCAGACAGCTTGGACGTTGTTGAATTCGTTATGGAAGTTGAAAAAGAATTCGATATCACAATTCCAGATGATGCCGCTGTAAAATTGGAAAAAGTTGGTGATGCAGTTAAATATATCGATGAACACAAGAAAAACTAATTATTTATTGTGTTTATGATTGTTTGTCCGCTGTCTTTTTGTACGGCGGATTTTTTTTCTGTATTTTGTTTGCAAAAATGTTTATTATGGTCCTGTATGTTAGTTAGGTTAACCCTTAGAAAGGATTATAGATTATGAGAAGAGTTGTTATTACTGGTATGGGAATTGTGTCGCCAGTGGGAACAGGTGTCGATTTTGCATGGAAAAATGTCGTGAATGGAAAATCGGGCGTGCGTAAAGTTACAGAATTTGATGTGGATGATTTGGCATCACAAATTGCCGGTATCCCAGAACAAGGAACAGAACCAGGGCAATATAATCCAGATGCGGTTATTGACCCGCGTGAACAGCGAAAGCTTGACCGATATGCAATGTATGGAATTGTTGCCGCAGATGAAGCAATCAAAGATGCGGGACTGGATAAATATGATGGTGATATGACGCGTGTTGGTGTTGCAATTGGCAGTGGTATCGGTGGATTTAATACAATATATGAAAATTGTGTTGAATTGCATACTGGTGGGCCACGTCGGGTCAGTCCTTTTTTTATCCCAAAAGGGATTATTAATATGGCGGCAGGAAATATTTCCATCAAATATGGTTTAAAAGGACCAAATATTTCTGTTGTTACGGCATGTGCAACGGGGGCGCACTCGATTGGTGAAGCCGCCCGTATGATAAAGTATGGTGATGCCGATATTATGGTGTGTGGTGGTACCGAAGGGGCGGTAAGTCGTATCAGCCTTGCCGGGTTTTCGGCGATGCGTGCGTTAAGTACGCGTAATGATGACCCAGAACACGCGTCGCGCCCATGGGATAAAAATCGCGATGGCTTTATTATGGCCGTAGGGGCAGGGGTCTTGGTGTTGGAAGAATATGAACATGCCGTTGCGCGTGGTGCCAAGATTTATGCCGAAGTTGCAGGATACGGTATGTCGGGTGATGCGTATCATATAACCGCGCCCGCACCAAATGGCGAAGGCGGTAAACGTGCAATGATTGCGGCGTTGAAAGACGCAGGGGTTGCGCCATCAGATGTGGATTATATAAATGCACATGGTACATCAACCGGGTTGGGTGATGTTGGTGAATTGGCGGCGGTTCAAGAATTGTTTGAAGGGGCCGATACATGTATGTCATCAACAAAATCTGTCACCGGGCATTTATTGGGTGCCGCAGGTGCCGTCGAAGCGATTTTCTGTGTTATGGCGATTCGTGACGGTGTTGTGCCACCAACCATGAACTTGCAAGACCCAGAAGACGCGGTTGGTGATTTCAACTTGGTGCCAAATGTTGCGCAAAAACGAAACGTTGATGTCGTAGTCAGCAATTCGTTTGGATTTGGGGGGACCAATGCATCACTTGTCCTGAAAAAAATTAAATAAAAATAAATCGGGAATCTGGTATGATTCCCGATTTTTCTTAACGGATACGGCGGTTGCGATATAAAACTTGCTTTGTGCGAAGGTTTAACAGTTCACGTTTTTGCGCCATGTTAAGATTTTTATAAAGGTTGGGTGATTGGGCCTTGGCACCGCGACGGAATATTTGTATAAAGTCTTCAACGGTTTTTGCATTGTCGATGTATTTGTCGTCAATGGTATAACCTTGGATATCTTGTAATGTTAAAAACAAATCCATTACATCAAGGTGACTGATGTATTCAAAAAGGTTCGTTTTTGCGTCCAGTTTTTTGTTTGTTAATGTTTCATAGCCACTGTTTTTTATAATGTATTTTATAATTTCAATACTTGTCATGTTCATAATGTGTCCTTTTATTTTTCTTGAAGTAAATTTTACGACGGTTTTTTGGCTTTGTCAATTGGGGGCTTTTTGTTGTTTGCTTTTGTTATTTTATCTGCCATAATCTGATTTATGGTCAGACGTAAAATATTTTTCCCAACACGTGTTATATTGCAAATGGTTATTATTCCTGTTGTGATTGTCGTGTGTATGGCTTTGTTCTTGTTCGGAATTCATTCAACAGTAACGTCGCCCCAGCAATTTGTTATTTCAAGTGGGGATTCTGTGTCGGGCGTGGCGAATCGATTGTTAAATGAAAAATTGGTCGATTCGGTTCAGGTCTTTAAAATGGCGGTGCGTATGAATGGCGGGAAGATTCAGACCGGAAACTATGATATTCCAACAGGGGCCAGTGTATGGCGCATTGCGGATATGTTTGCGAATGGGCGTGTGTCTTCGACAACGATTGTTATTCCCGAAGGTTTAACAATAAAACAAATCAAGAATTTGTTGCTGCAATCATCGGCCTTGACCGGGGCGGTTGAATGCAAGCCTGGGAATAAAGCACCGGTGTGTGATTTGCGTGATGGACAAATTTTCCCAGACACTTATACAGTGGCGCGGGGAACCAATCGATTGGCGGTTTTGGATTTGGCGCGTAAAAAGATGCTTGATGTCGAAGCGTCTTTGAAACGCAGTGTTCGTCGATTGCCAAAGCCACTGAAAGACTGGAACGATGTTATTATTCTTGCGTCAATCGTTCAAAAAGAAACGCCACAGATACGCGAAATGCCAATTGTGGCAAGTGTTTATTTAAATCGTTTGAATCGCGGTATGCGTCTTCAGGCCGACCCCACTGTGGTATATGCATTGACGGACAAGTTGGGGGATATGCAAGGCGCCCCGTTATTGCGCAATCACTTGAAAATAGACAGCCCATACAACACATATAAGAACAAGGGTTTGCCGCCGGCGCCAATCGCAAATGTTGGCCAGCATGCAATTGGTGCAGTCTTGAAGCCTGCGGATACCAGTTATTTATTCTTTGTTGCAGACGGCCAGGGGGGGCATGTATTTTCCCGCGATTATGAAACGCATAAGAAGAATCATGCCGCGTGGCGCGAAATCAAAAAAAAATAAAATCTAATGGCATATCTGTGGGCGGGGGCGACATCTTATG
>JAGBGA010000074.1 GCA_017936185.1 Alphaproteobacteria bacterium
GTTTTGGAAACGCCATGTGAAATTGGTATCAGTAAATTGGTAACGTCAAAGGGGGTGTCATTTCAATTATGGGCGGAAAAATATACCACGCCGTCTTTGGTTGTGCAGTATAATGACCAAAAATGCTATGGCAAGCTAGAACAAGGCAGCGCGTCCGGTACAATCAATGTAAAGATTGATGGGGTAGTGTATCATTTGGAATAAAATTATATGTCTTGATTTTGTCGGGAAAAGGGCGTATTATATCAAGTATGAATTTGTTTAAATGTTTCTTTACAACAACAACTACAACCCCGTTGGGGGTGTAATTTCTGTATTGCGGTAAACCGCACAAATTTCTATAATCAAACAAATCAAACAAAAAAATAAGAAAAAAAGTAAGGATTAAATATGTCTTATCCAATCGAAACGATTCGTCATTCGTTGGCACACGTTATGGCCGCCGCGGTTAAAAAATTGCACCCCGATGTTAAATTTGCAGGGGGGCCGGCAATTGAAAATGGGTTCTATTATGATTTTGATACGGAATATCGCTTTTCCGAAGAAGACTTTGCAAAAATTGAAAAAGAAATGCGCGATTTAATCAAATCAAATGGACGATTTGAACAACGTGATGTGTCAATTGATGAAGCCAAAGAAATTTTCGCATCCCAACCATATAAAATGGAATGGTTAAATGAATATGATGCGGCTGGTGAAGCGTTGTCTATTTATTCGTTCCGCGACTTTGTGGATTTGTGTCGTGGGCCACATGTGGAAAGTTCCAAAGACTTGCCAAGGGATGCGTTCAAAATTCGCAGTGTGGCCGGTGCATACTGGAAAGGCGATTCGAAAAATACAATGTTGCAACGTATCTGTGTTGATGCGTTTGAAACAAAAGAAGATTTAGAGCAATTCTTGAAAATGCAGGAAGAAGCCGCCGCGCGTGATAATCGTAAACTGGGGAAAGATATGGACTTGTTCCATTTTGAACCAGAATATGCGCCAGGGTCTGTGTTCTGGCATGACAAGGGGTATCGTGTTTATCGTCGACTGATTGAATATGTTCGTCACCGCCAGGAATTGGCCGGATATCAAGAAATTTCAACGCCGGCGGTTATGGACAGATGTTTGTGGGAACGTTCTGGGCATTGGGCAAAGTATGGTGAACATAATTATTCCGGTAAAACCCAAGATGGAAAAGTGTTCTGTATCAAGCCAATGTCATGCCCAGGCGGAATGTTGGTGTTCGGACATGGGTTGCGTTCGTACAAGGATTTGCCATTGTATATGGCGGAATTTGGCAAGGTTCATCGCTATGAAGCGGCCGGCGGTTTGTCGGGAATAATGCGTGTTCGTGAATTTACCCAAGATGATGCGCATATATTCTGTACCGAAGAACAGTTGGAAGAAGAAGTTGTCAAGATATTGCGCTTTATCAAGGATATTTATGGTAAATTTGGATTTGATAAAATTACAATGAAATTGGCAACGCGTAAAGAATCAGAATTCCGTATTGGGTCCGATGAAATATGGGATAAAGCCGAAGGGGCGTTGAAGCATGCGTTGGAATCAAATGGTATTGAATTTGAAATCGCCGAAGGGGATGCGGCGTTCTATGGGCCAAAGATTGATAACTATCTGAAAGATTCGATGGGGCGTGTATGGCAATGTGGTACGGTTCAGTTGGATATGAACCTGCCGGAACGATTCGATTTGTCGTATGTTGGCGAAGATGGGGAAAAGCATCGCCCAATTATGTTGCATCATGCAATGTTGGGGTCAATTGAACGCTTTATGGGAATATTGTTGGAATCAACAGGTGGGCATTTGCCACTGTGGCTGTCGCCGGAACCAGTTGTCGTCACACCAATTTCCGAAAAGCATGCAGATTATGCAAACGAAGTTGTTGCGGCATTGCGTGCGGTCGGTGTAAATACGCGTGCCGATTTGCGTGATGAAAAGGTTAATTATAAAATCCGTGAATTATCATTGGCCAAAACACCAATAATTGCCGTTGTCGGTGAAAAAGAAGCCGCGGATAAAATGGTGACGTTGCGCCGTTTGGGTGTAGAAAAGCAAGAATCTATGCCACTGGCAGAATTTGTGCAGATGATGCAAGATAGTGTCAAAATGCCATTGTAAAAATAATGGGGCA
>JAGBGA010000075.1 GCA_017936185.1 Alphaproteobacteria bacterium
CGTAAAGGTCGTTGGTTCGAGTCCAATACCACCCACCATGAAAAAATATCGGGCATGTCCCGATTTTTATTTTTCTTTTGCGGTTGGCGATTTTAATTTTTTTCGTGCTTTTTTATATATGCGCATTTCGCGTTCAAAATTTGCGTTTTGGTGAAATTCAATCTTGTTATATCGTGGGCGATTCCATGATATTGGCAGGTTGCCTGTGATAAAATCTGTTAACTGTTGCGCAGATAAATGCATGCAACGACGACGTATAAACGAACATGCGTTTAATATATTTACGTGTTCAGATGAATCAAATCCAATTTCTTTAAAGCGCGGAATGCCAACGGTTGTTAATGTGCGCTTTATTTCATCAAGATTGTCAGATACAGACAATTCAACCGGCCCAAGTTCATAATTGTAAAATTCCAAGATGCGCATCGGGGATGTTTGTGGAATTGTGTTTTCAGGATACAATTGCGCGTATTCCAACCAAAGTAAATATATAAGACGGTTTATCTTGGTATTGTCGACCTTTTCAATATGTTTTATGTTTATAATGCGTGACAATAAATACGCAACAAGTGCGTTTTTGCGTGATTGAATGTTGTTTTCTTGTTCTGTCATGCGTGAAAACATACTATAATTGTTCCAAGATTCAAGTTTTTTATAAATTGATTTATGTAAAATATGCTTTATAATTTCGGCGAAAATAAATATAAAAAGGACGATGAAAATGGCAAAGAAGTATCTGATTACATCTGCGTTACCGTATGTGAATGGCGAATTACACTTGGGGCATTTGATTGGTTGCTATTTACCAAGTGATGTTTATGCGCGTTTTTGTCGTGCGTGTGGACGTGACGTTTTGTATGTGTGTGGGGCCGATGAACATGGAACGCCGGCAATTGTCGGTGCGGCGGCAGAAAAAATGTCGGTGATTGAATATAATAATAAATATTATGAAAAACATTTAAAGTCGGTGTCTGATTTTAATTTGTCGTTCGATTTATATGGGCGGACGCATACAGAAAAACAAGAAAAGTTAATTCATGAATTGTTCAGTCGTCTTGATGAACAGGGGTTGATTGAAGAACGCGAAACAATTCAACCATTTTCAGTTGATGATGATATGTTCTTGGCCGACCGTCAATTGGTTGGTACGTGCCCAAAATGCGGGTATGAAAATGCGCGTGGTGACCAATGTGACAAGTGCAGTGCAACATACGAAGCAACCGAATTATTAAACCCGCGCAGTACAATTTCAAACAGTTCAAATATTGAATACAGACCAACAAAGAATTTGTTCTTTTTGGCGTCCAAGGTTGAAAATAAATGGAAAGAATGGTTGGCAGAACATGCGCCAAAATGGTCAAAGTCTGCCGCGGCAATCGCACGTGGATGGGCGAACGAAGGTTTGATTGATACGTCGATTACACGTGACTTGTCATGGGGAATTCCAGTTAATAAACCCGGATATGAAAACAAGGTTTTCTATGTTTGGTTTGATGCACCATGGGGGTATGTTTCAATTTCCCAGGCGGCAAATGAAAACTGGGCAACGTGGTGGAAGAATTCAGATGCATACTATGCACAATTTATGGGCAAGGATAATGTGAAATTTCATTCGGTTTTCTTTCCAGAACAGCAATTGGCAATGAACGATAATTGGAAAACGGTGGATATGCTGAAAGGAATGAATTTCTTGAATTTTGAAGGTGGAAAATTTTCAAAGTCACAGCAGCGGGGTATCTTTTTGGATGAAGCAATAAAAATTGCGCCGGCCGATTATTGGCGTTATGCTTTGTTGGCGTCGGCACCCGAAACAGATGATACGGACTTTACAATTAATCGTTTTGCAGATATTGTAAACAAAGACTTGAACGGTATGTTGGGGAATTTTGTAAGTCGTGTTTGCAAATTAACCCAAAAGAATTTTGGCAACAATGTGCCGGCGGCCGGTGAAAAAAATTCAGAACTGGAATCACAGGTTAATGAAAAATTGGCTGAATTAACATGTGCACTGGACGCGTGCGAATTCCGTAATTCAATTGCGGCGCTGCGTGGACTTTATGCAATTGGAAATGAATATATGACACGTATGGAACCATGGGCGTTGGTAAAGAATGGTGATATGGTGACGGCGGGTGCGGTATTGAATGAATGTTTCCAGATGATTGATTTGTTCGCGCGTGTGTCGGCGCCTTTTATCCCAGATGCCGCCATGAAAATGCAGAATATATTTAATCCAACGCATGATTTATCATGGCCGATGGAATATGAACGCCGTATAAGTGATGGCGATGAATTTGCGGTCCCAGAAAACCTGTTTAACCGTATTGACGATGAAATGGTCGCGATGTTGGTTGAAAAGTATGTGCCGAAAAAGCCAGATAATACACCAAAACCAATTGTTGCAGAAATTGTAAGTGTTGAAAATCATCCGGTGCGTGAAAATTTGCATGTGTTATCTGTAAACGCAGGTGGCGCGGAAAATATTCAAATTGTATGTGGTGCACCAAATGTGCGCGTTGGATTGCGTGGGGTTTTGGCGCCGGTTGGTTCAAAATTACCCGGTATGAAAAAGCCGATGGCACAACGTACCGTTGCCGGGGTTGAATCGTTTGGCATGATGTGCAGTGCGCTGGAACTGGGCGTTGGTGACGATGGTGATAATATCATCGAATTGGGTTCAGATGTCGAAATCGGTTCGGAATATAAATAATATGTCGGGATTGCGTGTTGTTTTGTTGTCGTGCTGTGCGCCATGTTCGGCGGGTGCGATTAAGCAATTGGCAGATGGCGCAATCCCAGACGTGTCTGATTTTATCGTTCTTTTTTATAATCCAAATATTTTTCCAGAATCAGAATATACCAAGCGTATGCGTGAACAAATAAAGTACTGTGAAAGTATCGGTGCAAAATATGCGGTTTTGGAATATGACCATGATGCGTGGCGTGATGCTGTACGTGGGCTTGAATCCGAACCCGAACGCGGCGCGCGTTGTTCGGTTTGCTTTGAATATCGGTTTCGTCGCGCGGTAAAGTTTGCACGTGAAAACGGATATAATGCAATTGCAAGTGTTCTGGGGGTGTCGCGTCATAAAAGCCAGCCCCAGGTTGATGCCGCGGCGCAATCTGAATGTTGTGATATTGAATATTTGCCAATAAAGTGGGATGAAAGTTTGCGCGTGCAAATTAATCGTACATCTGAATTTTACCGCCAAAATTATTGCGGTTGTGAATTTTCAATACGTAAAATATAGGACTTATTTCCCAAGACACAGTTGGCCAAATGTCATGTCAAGGACTTCGGTTGCAGTGATGGTGCCAAGAATTTTTCCGATGGCATCTGATGCGCGACGTGTGTGTTCGGAAAATATATCGAAATTTTCACCCGCGTCAATTGCGTGCCCAAGGTCTTGGTACGCCGCGTCAAGTAAAGATTTTGTGCGCGCGTTAATGACCAATGTGTTTTCAGACCCGTCCATAATTTCGTGAATTTTTTGACGTAATGAATCCGATAGGCTTTTCATGCCATCGCCGGTTTTTGCCGATGTATAAATTGCATTGGGGATGTTGTGCACTTTGGTTGTGTCGGATTTGTTTATAACAACAATTTCGTTGCCCTGGGATGTGCAAGAATCCACGTTTTCCGGCGTATAGACGCGAATTATAATGTCGGCGTTTTCAATTTCGCATTTGGTTCGTTCAATGCCAATTGATTCGATTGTGTCGCATGTTTCACGAATGCCGGCGGTGTCGGATAAATTTACCATGTATCCATCAATGTCAAGGTTTATAGATACAACATCACGTGTCGTGCCAGCAATATCAGATACAATTGCGCGGTTTGAACCGGCAAGATAATTAAATATTGATGACTTGCCAACGTTGGTTTCGCCAACCAAAACAACGTTTATACCACCGCGAATTGCACGTGATGTATTGTGCTTTTTCAAAGCGTCGCCAATTTCGTTGTATAATTTCTTTGTGCGTGCGTGAATGGTTTCGCCAATGTTGGCGGGCAGGTCGTCACTGTTGTAATCAAGTATTGCCGCTGCATATGCCGAAATTTCAACCATCTGTGTGCGCCATGTGTTGTAAATTTCACTGTCGCGGCCCAACATAGATTGAAGGGCATGTTTTCGTTGCTTGTCGGTTTGTGCGTCAAGTAATGCCGCAAGCCCATCAATGTCGGCCAAATCCATTTTGTTGTTATAAAATGCACGACGTGAAAATTCGCCCGGGGTCGCCATGCGCATGCCAAGTGTTTGTAAATATTCAAAAACTGCGTTTATTGTTGCCGGTGCGCCATGTGTGTGTAATTCAATAACGTCTTGGCCTGTAAATGAATTTGGCGCATTAAAGTATATCGCCAGACATTGGTCAATCAATTCCCCAGATGTGTCGCGCAGGTTTGTAAAATATGCATGACGTGGCATAATATCGGATTTGTTTGTAAATAATTGAAACGTATTCGCCAGGTCGGTGCCAGATATGCGTATAACCGCCACCCCGGATTTTCCATGTCCACTTGATAATGCGAAAATTGTGTCGTTGTTCATATGTTATTTGCCTTTGATGATTTCTTTTAATGCCATGGGGACCAAAGCGGCAACGTCGGCTGTTGGATTTTTGGTAACCAATTTTTGCGCCATCTCTATTATATCCAGTCGACGATACCCCAATGCCTCTAACGCCATCAATAAATCCGGAAGGGCAGATGACGCACCAACAGACGTGCCAGAATCGGGCGTAAACAGTGTTGCAGACACACCACCAATTTTGTTCTTTAATTCCACAATGATTTTTTCTGCGACTTTTTTTCCAACCCCGGGTGCTGTTGCGATTGTCTTGGCATCGCCGGTCGCAATTGCAGACATTAACATATCTGTGTTAATTGTGCCCATGATTGCCAATGCAACCTTTGGCCCAACACCAGATACCGTTGTTAACATATTAAATAGGTCTTGGGCGGCAATGCTGGTAAAGCCAAAAAGACGTATCGAATCTTCGCGGACAACCGTTTCAATCCACAGTTCAACAGTGCTTTTGTGGGTCAGGTATTCGGCCGTATAAACTTTGTACCCAACACCGCCAACCAATAAAATTATAAAGCCGTCACCAATATAGTCAACAATGCCTTGCAATTTTCCAATCATTTGTTATCCTTTTGGGGTAATTCTAATCTAATTAAATAAAAAGGTCAAATTATGAGCGGACACAGCAAATGGCATAATATTCAACACAAGAAAGGCGCCGCAGACGCTGCGCGCAGTGGATTGTTTACAAAATTGGCACGCGAAATCACAATGGCGGCAAAATTGGGTGATAAAAACCCAGATAACAATCCGCGCCTTCGTTTGGCAATCTTGACGGCACGTAAAAATTCAATGCCAAACGACAATATTAAACGTGCAATCGAAAAAGCATCAGGTTCAAATACAGAAAACTATGAAGCGGTGCGTTATGAAGGTTATGGACCAGGCGCCGTTCCAGTTATTGTCGAAGCCTTGACCGACAATCCACGTCGTACCGTACCAGAAATTCGCAACATCTTTGCGAAAAACGGCGGCAACATGGGCGAAGAAGGCAGCGTTGTATTTATGTTTACACGCGCCGGTCAAATCATGTATCCCGCATCCGTCGGTAAAACCGAAGATGAAATGATGGAAATTATCATGGAAGCCAATGCCGACAACCTGGAAGCATCAGAAGAAGGCTTTATCATCACCACCAAACCGGAAGATTTTATTCCCGCCCAAAAGTTCTTGGCCGAAAAACTTGGTGAACCAGAACAGGCCGAATTGACATGGTTACCAAACATGCCAATGGATCTTGACGACGAAGCGTACGCCAAAGTTGAAAAATTGGTTGATGCGCTGGATGCGAATGACGATGTGCAGAAGGTTTTCACAGCCGCTGCCTAATAAAAATAAAATCTAATGGCATATCTGCTTGTGGTCGGCGCGCTTATGTAGCATTTGTACACTGCGCTTGCCGACCACTTCGCATCTATGCCATTATCTTTTATTTTTTACACGCCTTCTTGGGGTTGGGGCGACAACTCATGTAACTTCTGTACACTACGTCATCGGAACCGTTCCGTATCTAAATCATTCTATTTAATTTTTTTAGTATCTGTACCATTATCTTTTATTTTACAGGTCTTTTTTGTGGGTAAAAAAAATCCCGCCGGTTGGCGGGGATTTTTTGTTTTGTTTAATTTTTTATTTTGCCTGCTTTTGTTCATAAAGTTGGGCAAAGTCAACCGGCTGCATCGCAAATGTTGGAAAGCCAGATTCACTGGTCAAGCGGGTAATCAACGCACGTACCGCAGGGAACAATAATGTTGGAACGTCAATTAACAATGTGCGTTTTTTTGCTTCTTCGTCTTTTTCTTCTTCCATTTGAACAAGGCCAGAATATGTCGATTCAATCAAAAAGATTGATTTTTCGCCGGCTTCCAGTTTTGAATGAACCTTTGTAATCAAGTCAACCATGAACAAATTGTTTTCGGCGCCCTTGATTTGAATGTCAATGTTGATTTCCAGTTTTGCTTGGCCATTGTCGGATTTAAAGAATAATTCTGGAACGTTTGGGCTTTCGAACGAAATGTCCTTTAAGAACTGTGAAATGATGTTAAATTTTGCCATATGTTTTCTCCTTTGACTGAAATTGGCGAATGTAATGTCTGGACTTTAATCCACGTTTTATGTTAATATAATAATATAAAATTGTTTTGCAAGTGGGGGAAGTAATAAAAATGTCTTTTTTTCAAAAAAATATTTTTAGTCGGGCCTTGGTGGCGGTTGTTGGGGCGTTGATGTTGACGTCTTGTGATGTTTCGACACCAACGGTTTCGGGGGATAATTCGGTGATTCCGTCAAATTTCAAGCGGGTTTCGTATTCGGATTTGCCGGGGTGGCGTGATGATGATGTGCGATATGCACTTCAGGCGTTCCGCAATTCGTGCAAGGCAAAAATTCAATACAATGGTCGTCTTATTCCAGACAGGGAATTGTTCGCAGAAAAGTGTCGTATGTTGCCGTCGGCGTCTGCGGATGTTGCGACGGTGCGTGCATGGTTTGAATCAAACTTTCAACCGTATCAGATTTACAATGAAAATGGTGGCGACCGGGGAACGTATACCGGATATTATTCGCCAATAATTCCGGCGTGTCGTACCAAAACAGCCCAGTGTAATGAACCTTTGATGGGAATTCCAACCGATGGGCGCCAATACAAAGGTGTGGCAAAAAAGGACATTGTTGAAAAGAAAATTGGACGCGTGTTGTACTGGGCAAATATTGTTGATGTGCAAAATATTCAAATTCAAGGGTCGGGTAATCTGCGACTTGAAGATGGGACAGATGTAAAATTGAACTTTGCGGCGGTTAATGATATGCCGTTTAAATCAATTGGTGAAGAATTGCGTAATCGCGGAATTCGTCCCGCCGGTGGTTATTCGTCCGAAGCGGTGTGGCAACATTTAAAGGCAAATCCGACGTTGGCAAAAGATGTGATTTATAAAAATCCGCGATATGTTTATTTCTATGAATCAACACCACCAGATGTGATTGGTAAACTGGGGACGCCGTTGTCAAAAATTCGCAGTGTTGCAATGGACGACGACCTTTATACATTGGGATTGCCGGTTTATGTGAATACAAATTTATCAGATGGGCGTCCGTTTCGTCGACTGATGATTGCCCAAGATACAGGAAGTGCAATTCTCGGGTGGATTCGTGCAGATATCTTCTTTGGCAAAGGGGATGAAGCATATAAATTTGCCCAAGGACAACATGCCCAGGGTCAGATGTTTATCTTGATGCCAAAAGAATATAGTTATGTCAAACCAAAGTAATAAATTTGATGAACGTGCAAAACGCCCACAGACAATTGGTGGGGCGTTGGGTGGTTTAATTAAAATCTTTGGTGTACGGGCGTCGGATTCTGATTTAGTTGCGCGTTGGGCGGAAATTATGGGGGCGGATATCGCGTTGATTGCAAGTTTGGCGGCAATTAGAAAAAATCGCGATGGTACATTTAATGTTGTTATTCGGCCAACAAATCCAGCGTATACATTGCAATTATCGTATCAAAAAAATGAAATAATATCCCGTATTAATAAATATTTTGGCTATGACGCGGTGGGGAAAATAAGTTTCAGGAAATAGAGGTATTAATATGGGGGTGTTTCTTTATTTGTGTTTTTGGTTTTGTGTATTTGCTTTGATTGATTTTTTGTCTGAATCATTAGGGTTGTCGCATGGGTTGGGTATTCTGTTTTCGTTTTTGATTATTGTTGCTTTTTTAATCTTGATTGCATTGTTTACCAAACGTACTGAAATTATTACCGTTGTAAGCAAGGCGATATTAGTAAAAAAAATTGGAAAACGGAAAGTAATAAAATCGTCGGACGGTCGTGTTTTTATTAATAACAATGATTTGTTAATTAAGTGGAATTCTAAGGATTTAGATAGAAAGTTAAAGGAAGGCCATAAATATAAAATTACATCATATTATTCTGGTTTTGGCGGTGAAAGAACAATTTTATACGCACATGAAATAAAATCGTCTTTACGCAAGAAAATAGGAAAAAAATCGAAATGACAATGCGTGTGTTGGGGATTGACCCGGGGTTGCTGCATACAGGTTGGGCGGTCGTAGAATCGTGCGGTCAATCGCGCAAGTATATTGCCAGTGGTGTGATTTTACCAAAACCAAAGTTGGAAATGTCGGTGCGATTGGTGACGATTTTTCAAGAACTGGATGAAATTTGCAAGACGTTTGAACCAGATGAATGCAGTATTGAAATTATATTTGTAAATAAAAACCCAAAAACAACACTTATATTGGGCCAGGCGCGCGCCGCCGCAATTGTTGCAGTGGCAAATAACAATATTCCGGTGTTTGAATACGAACCAAATGTTATAAAGAAAGCCTTGACCGGGGCCGGGCATGCCGATAAAACGGCGGTTGATAAAATGGTGCGGATGCTGTTGCCAATGGCAAAACCAAAGTCGCCAGATGAAGCAGACGCAATTGCAATTGCGTTGGCGCATACAAATATGGCGCGATTTGTAAATTTGTGATATAATCTAGATACTATGGCGGGGGATAAGTATATTTCTGTTGGAAAAAAAGTAAATGGGTTTTCGTTTGCAAACCTGGGGCTGTTCACAGGATTCGCAGACGGTATTTATAATGCAGTGTATTCATTGGTATTGTTGGAAATATTTCGGTCGTCGGCAATTGTTGGTGTGTATGTTGCGATTTATTCGGTGTTTTGCTTTGTTGTTGGGTTGTTTGCAAATGAAATATTTCGCCAGTTTTCAAAAGTACGTGTGTTTTATTTTGTGATGCTGATGCTGGCGGTGTGTTATGCGATGATGGGGTTTTCAATATTGCCACGTACGGTTATTATATTGGACTATACAACCGGTATCTCACTTACAGTGGTTGGGGTTTTAATTCCGTTGTTTATGTCGGACTTTTCCAAGAATATTGGTATGGCGCGATTGAATTCGCGGTACCATTTGTGGATGAATGTTGGGGCGTTGTTTGCACCGACGGTGGCGGTGTTGATTGCAAATAATTTCGGTAACAGGGCGGCTTTTTTCGGGTCGGCAATAATTTATTTTTCTGGGTGGATGTTGTTTAAATTGTTTCGGGTCGTGCAAGAAGACAAGGAAATTAAACCGGTTAATCCGCGTAAAACATTCCGGGCATTGTGGAAGAATACAGTTACATTCTTTGGTGTGCCAGGAATGACGCGGGCGTATTTGGTGAATTTTGGATATTATTCGTTGCGGGCAATGCGGGTGCTTTATGTGCCAATTTTGGTCATAGAAAATGGTTTTTCAAAAGATGTCTTGGGGTGGGTGTTGACATTGGGGATTGTGCCGTATTTGGTGTTAAGTGAAGTGATGGGGCGCGCAGTGCGCAAGTTTGGTAAAAATATTTGGCTGATGTTGGGGTTTGGGTCTTTTGCAGTATTGTCAATGTTGGCAACGTTTGTTACAGGGGTGCCGTTGTTGGCAATCTTTGTCGCGTGGCAGGTGTCGGGGGCGTTAATGGAATCGGTTCATGATTTGTTGTTCTTTGATGGGACAAAAAAAACACAGCAAACAAAGTTTTATGGTGTGTTCAGAACAAGTGCAAATCTGCCAAATGTTTTGGCGCCAATACTGGGGGCGGCAATGATTGCAATTTATGGCACCAGTGCCGCTGTGTGGGCCGTCAGTGCGACAATTGGGGCGTTAAGTGTTGGGGTGTTGGTGGCGAAAAAGTGATGCTTGCTTTTAGGGTTTTTTATTTGTATCATTTCCTTTGAAATAAAGGGGAAGTTATATGGCAAAAAAAGAAGCAGCAAAAGATAGTGGTTTGTTCGCAAAAAATCCAGCGCTGGAATCTGCGTTGGCACAAATCCAAAAACAATTCGGTAAAGAAGCAATCATGAAAATGGGCGATGGGTCCCAACAGAATATCGAAGCGATTTCTTCGGGGTCTTTGGGGTTGGATATTGCGTTGGGAATTGGCGGATATCCAAAGGGACGTATCGTTGAAATTTATGGACCAGAAAGTTCGGGTAAAACAACACTTGCGTTGCATGCGGTTGCAGAATCACAAAAGAAAGGCGGTACGTGCGCATATATCGATGCGGAAAATGCATTGGACCCAAGTTATGCAAAAAAACTGGGGGTTGATGTTGCAAACCTTATTATTTCACAGCCGGATTCAGGTGAACAGGCATTGGAAATTGCAGATACACTGATTAAGTCGGGGGCGGTTGATGTTGTTGTTATTGACAGTGTGGCCGCGTTGGTGCCAAAGGCAGAATTAGAAGGTAATATTGGGGATTCTTTTGTTGGAACAACGGCACGTTTGATGAGCCAGTCTTTGAAAAAATTGGCGGGGTCGGTTTCACGCAGTAATACGTTGCTTATCTTTATTAACCAAATTCGTATGAAGATTGGCGTTATGTTTGGTAACCCAGAAACAACATCGGGTGGTAATGCGTTAAAGTTCTATGCGTC
>JAGBGA010000076.1 GCA_017936185.1 Alphaproteobacteria bacterium
CGGGTATTCCATTGATTAGACAATGTAGTAAGGTCAGATGATAACGCAAATCTGCCACCATCGTAATTTAATGCCCATTCGTTGGCCTTGGTATTAAAGCCACTAATTGTTACGTACGTACTGCCAAAGCCAGAAACTTGACCACGAAGTTCATACAGACTTTCACGTAATCTGTCCCAACCGGTTTCTTCGTCGTTGAAACGGTTTTCCCAACTGGCAAATTTACTGTTCCAATTGCTAATTTTACTGTCCAAAAGTGCAACCGCGCCATCAAGGTCAGACGTTAAAGCAAATTTACCTTCGAATCCATCAACACGACCACTAAGACCGTTAAGGGTTTCAACCAATCTGTCCCAACCGTCTTCTTCGTCTTCAAAGCGTGATTTCCATGCGGCAAATTGACTGCTGAGTCCATCTACTGTTGTAAACAGTCCTTGGACATCATCGCCCAAGCCGCCAATGATTGTATCCTTGAATGCGGTATCTGCCAAAAGACTGTCGGCAATTGTGTCACTGATGTTATCGAATTCGGTTCTTGGGACAAAGTCGTCCAATGCGTCGTTCTTGATAAAGCCGTTTGCAATTGCAGTGCTGTTGAATTGCGCCTTTGGAAGAAATGCAGCCGCCGCGGCATCAAAATCGCTGGATGTTACATACGACTTTAATTCATCGCGAAGTGCAAAGGTGTCGCCAAGGCTGTCAAAATCGCTTTTTAACGCAAACTTGCCATCAAGACCGTTGATTTTATCGTCTGTACTTTTTACCATGGCCTTGGTCGCGTATGTGTTGCCAACGTTTGTTTCAACCGCTGAAATCGCAACGGTCATTTCGTTTTGGCGTACCAATTTATTATCGCTGATGATGCCGCCAATGTCAGATGGCTTTACAAATTTATCATCTGTTATGTCTGTAACCTTGGATTCCAATTCAGATGCCTTGACATAGTTGCGCGGCATTGCCGATATTGTGTTTTGAATTTCTTGGACGGCGCCAGGTAAAGATTTTATATCACTGTCAAGACTGTCAAGTATTTGGCCCTTGAATTCGGAATCCGACAAAAGATCATCGGCAATTGTTTCGAATTTTTCACTGTTCGAACTGATTGCGTTTGCATTTGTTTCAATGCCAGATTGAATGTCTTTTATAACGTCTGATTTTCCCAATTCTGAATTTAATTTGTTTTTGGGTACGAAATCATTACCGATTTGCGTTTCCAATTCATTAATGGCACCAGTAACATCAACACGCTTTGCAAAACCCATGTCATTTACCGCAGAAAGCGCGGCGTTTTTCGCATCTTTTATGGCGGCGGCTTTTGCCGTTGCGATTTCAGATGCGACAGCGTCTGTGGTAATAAAACTGCGACGTTCGATTTCACGACCAACCGTTTCCGGAATGTCTTTTATCGTCTTTTTCATATCTTCATAGTCAGATAATGTTTCTTGTAATGTCGCAAGTTGTTCTTTCTTTGCGTCAAGTTCTTGCTTTAATTCTTGGATTTCTTGACGATATGCAGTTAATTCTTGGGCGAATTCGTCCTTGATTTGCTGAATTTCATCGCGAACGTTGGCGATTTGTTTGTTTGATGAACTGGTGGGGATTAAGCCAGTTTGAACGCGATTCGTATGAAGGCCGCCAATGGTGCCAAGACCGCCAGTAATTTGGTTTGCCTTTTGTTTGACACTTGTGCTTTGGTCACCGTTCGTGTTGGGACGTACAATACTGGCCCGGACGGTCGGTTGGCCTGCGTATAAAGTATTTGGAACACACATACACACACAAAGCGTTGCAAGAATGCTGATTCTTTCAAAAGACATGACAAAATCTCCCTATTCCTTGATTGTTTTCACAATACAATATATATGGGATTTATGTCAACACATTTTGATACAAAGAAAAATCCCCCGACCGGGGGATTTTTTTAAATACTGTCGGCGTTTATCCAACGACCATCTTTTAGCGAGCCAGGTGCCATGCCTTCGTTGTTACGAAGTGCGTCAATTACACCGCGTGCCTGGGTGGCGTCAAGGTTGATAATGCGAACCTTGAACATGTCGCCTTCGGTAACGACAACCGCGTCACCGTATGTCTTCATACGATTCGCCAATGCGTCCGCACTGTCTTGGGCATAGAATGCCGCGACTTGGACACTGTAGTCGCCAGATGCCGGGGCGGCAACCGCGACCGGTTCTGAAACAGTGACTGTTTCTGTGACAACAGGTTCGGCCACAACAGGTTGTGCAACCACCGCAGGTTGTGCCGGCACACCAACCGTCGCATTCTTGACAATCATGGATTGTTCACCCAAAACTTGGATTTGGACTTTGCCCTGGCCGTTCATGCCAATTGCCTTGGCCGCCGCAGGCGATAAATCCATCAAGCGGGTATTTACAAATGGACCACGATTGTTTACACGAACAACAACAGATTGACCATTGTCAAGATTGGTTACGCGTGCAATCGTTGGAAGGGGTAAAGTCTTGCTGGTTGCGAACATTTTGTTCATATCATAGACTTCCCCATTGCTGGTCTTGGTGCCGTTCAATTCTGCCGGGATAACGCCCGCAACACCAGATTGATTGTATGTTAAATCTTCAACAGGAATGTATTGAACATCGTCGACTTTATAGGCACTTCCAATATAATACTTTGGGGCGGCCGCCAACAAATACGTATCATTTAATGTTTCACCGCCGGTTGTAACAAGCGTTTCTTCGCCAAAACCATCGGCACCATAACTGGTATTATTGCCGGTTGTACTTAAATCCATACACCCAGACAACATTGCGGTTAATACCGCCAAAGAAAGAACTTTTTTCATGTTTTAGGACTCCTTACATTCTTTTATGATTTTATTTTATCATAAATTTAGCCCATATTCAAATTTATTTTGATAATTAAATTTTACGTTCAAAAATATATGCAATGGGCAAGTAAACAATGCCATATAACGCAATCACAATTGCCAACATCCAAATACTGGGGATTGAAATCATTGATAACAAAACACCCAACGCAATCGACAGCAACGCATAAAACACAACCGTACGAACCGTTCGCGCATCACTACGAACCAATTGACGTGCGCGACACGCGCGACCCAACAAATAATTCTTTAAATAACCACTGGCCACCACGCCAACAGGTATCGCCAAATATCCAATCAATGGGAACAATGACAAATACAAGACCGCCGCAAACCCAAGGGATATCATACTGGTCTTGACAGGTGTTTTTACGTCTTGGGCCGCGTAAAGGGTTTTGCTGTAAATCTGGCTTATCATCATGGCGGGCAATACAAAAACTTGGACCTTTATCGCCATGGCAACCGCACGCGTTGATTCGGGCGTCCATGCACCATATTCAAACAGGTACTTTATAATCGGTTCGGCCAATACAAATAAACCAACAACGCATGGGAATATCAACATCAATGACCGACGAAGCGATGAATTTTGTTGGATATAAACACTGCGCAGGTTCTTGTCCGCCAAGGCATTTGATATCGATGACATCAATACAGTACCGGCCGCCAAACCAATCATCGCAAAGGGTAACTGAATTATACGATCAGAATAATATAGCCATGATACGGCACCGCTTTGAAAGCTGGCCACCAAGGTGCCAATAATGATTGTTATCTGGTAAAAGCCACTGCCAATAATACTGACCCCAAGGCGACGAAACATATCACGTATACCCGGTGTCCAGCGCGGCACAATCAGACGAAGCCCAAAATGACGGCGACGTATGCGCGACCATAAAACAAAAAACTGAATCACGCCCGACAATACAACAGTGCCCGCCATCAGATAAAGAATGTTTTCGGTACCAAACATCATCGCAATCAATAATGCGCATATCAGCATAATATTTAATAAAACAGGCATGAATGCCGCCAGTAAAAAACGCGAAAACGCATTCAATATCGCCGACAAAAACGCCGCACCGCATATAAAGATTACATATACAAACATTATACGCGATATTATTACCGTCATTTCCATCTTGCCCGGGGTCGCGTCAAAGCCCGGTGCCAAAAACCACACGACCAGTGGCATAAAAACTTCGAACAATATCGTGATAAATAACAAAACAATCATTAACCATGAAAATACATTGCGGGCAAAACCAGAATCTTTTTTGGAATCGGTGTACATGGGAATAAATATCGATGACAAGGCGCCTTCGCCCAATAAATCACGAAAAAGATTTGGCAACTTGAATGCCGCCAAGAATATGTCGGACATGCGACCGGCACCCAAGACACGCGCAATTAACATGTCGCGAACAAAGCCGAATACACGACTGATTCCCGTCATGGCGCCAACGCCGAAAATATGTTTGCCAAGTTTCATGGTTTAGATTATACTGCGATTATTAAATAAAAATCAAGGCAGGAATAAAAATATGAAAAAACAAATTTTATCACTGGTTATACTGGCATTATTGGCGGGATGCGCCGGCACAGATAATGAAATTGTCGCCGAACAACCAATCCAAGACATATATAAAAATGCATACGCAGAATTTAATGATGAAAACTTTGAAGAAGCCGCAATGGAATTCTTGAAGGCAGAAAACCAGCATCCGTCAAGTCCATGGGCCGCAGACGCATTGGTGATGGCGGCATATTCACACTATATGGACGAAGATTTTGCAGGGGCAATTTTGGCCACAGACAGATTTATGCGATTTCACCCGGGACACAAAGATGTACCATATATGATGTACTTGCGCGGGATGTGCTATTACCGCCAGGTCAGCGATGTGCGACGCGAACCAGGGATGAGTGCATATGCACTTCAACAATTTCAAACACTGGTGCAACGTTTCCCACGCAGCCCATATGCAAAAAATGCAGAAAACAAAATACTGATATTAAAAAACTATATCGCGGGCAAAGTCATGTATTCGGCACGTAATGATATGAAAAAAGAAAATTGGACCAGTGCAATTAACCACTTGCAAACTGTTGTCAAAGACGCCCAGGAAACAGTTATGACACCCGAAGCACTGTTCAGATTAACCGAAGCATATACCGCAATCGGATTGCCAGAACAAGCAAATGGATATGCGCAAATGTTAAAACAAAACTTTCCAGATAATGAATGGACAAAAAAATTAAAATAATTTATCCCCCAAAATATATGGGGGATTTTTTGTTATTGAATATTTTATCTAAATTCACTAAATTTTATGTGTATGAAGCGTGATTTAATTGATTTTTTAAATACAGACTTGCAATTTATCAAGGGCGTGGGGCCGGTGTTGGCCGCGCGACTTGGGGATGTGTTGGGTGGACGAAGGGTGTTGGACTTTGTTCGGCACAGGCCGTCATATGTGCGGGCACGCGGAATTACAGAAAATATAATGGATGCAACACCCGGGGATTCTGTGACAATACCACTGTTGATAAAGTCACATAAAAAAGGCGGTGCATTCGGACGCGGAAGACGCAGACCAACACAAATTGTTTGTAACGACAAAATGAATAACACTGTTGTTATTCAGTTCTTTAATGCAAATTACCTTGATTATTGGTTAAAAAAAAATGCCGGTTGGACAATGGCGAATGTTTTCAGGAAAACTGGAACGGACGTCACGACCGACAATTAATCACCCGGACTTTATCGAAGAAATACAGAACGCA
>JAGBGA010000077.1 GCA_017936185.1 Alphaproteobacteria bacterium
AAACCAATAAGACATCCGGCAGATACACTTTGACCTTTGGATACAAATATTTTGTCAAGGTGCATGTATTGTGTAATCCAACCATTGCTGTGCTTTATGCGTATGTAATTTCCGGCGGATTCGTTGTTGCCGGCATGTATAACAGAATCAACAACGCCATCGGCGGTTGTATAAATTGGCATTTGGTAAAAGTCGGCATCGCATCCAATATCAACGCCTTCGTGTGGGCGGCCACGACCACATCCGTATGGTGAACAGAAAAGGCCGTTGTTTGTGTTGCGGACGATGCTTTGTGCACGACTTGAAATATTTGATGGTAAATCGTTGGTATTTACCGGCAAGCCAAATGGAACCTGTTGCCCAGATGGTATGTTGGGATTTCGACGTGAACAATAGCCGGTTAATGGGCCAATTGATGATTGAACCGGTTCGGCAATATCAATTGTGCCGATTTGTGGCGATGGGGATAATGTTGGGGTGGGTTGGGGTGACGGTGTTTGCTTTTTTTCAAGTGAAGATATGGTGGGGATGATTGTACTGCCGTCTTGGGGTGGTGGTGTGCCGTTTTCGTCGCAACCGTCACAGACACTGATGCCTTGGGCGCGAAGTTCGGATTCGATTGCGCGTTGGGCATAGTCTTCCATGGATTCAAATTCGATGATTTGGTATGCACTCATCCCCATATATGGCTCATAGCCTTTGGCTTTGTTTTCCATGCGTTGTGTAAAAGAGTAGTCTTGGATGGTTGTGGGGAATTCGGCAGGCTTTAAAAAAGATGCGGTTTCAACGCTGGAACAATAAAATATAATTGTAAAAACAGCGTAAAAAAGGTATCTTTTCTTCATGTTTGGGATTATAGTATTTTTTGCAATGACAATCAAATAAAAAACTTGAAAAAAAGTATGCTTTGTATGTATAATGTGGCGGTGTTGATATGGATGTGTAGCTCAGTTGGTTAGAGCGCTTCGTTCACATCGAAGAGGTCGTTGGTTCGAGTCCAATCACATCCACCAAAATAAAAAAAACGCAGTTATGCGTTTTTTATTTTTGATATCTGTGTATGGAACGAAGTATTCGCAAGAATTCAGGAAAAATTTTGATGTCGTATGCAAAACCACGTATGCCAAGTTCTTTGGCTTCGTCGTGGGTTGTGTATCGTTCGTATCCCATCCAATATGGTGGTGGGGTTATGATTTTTCCGGTCTTTTTGTTGCGGAATATTAATGTGCCAACGGTTGCGTTGCCGTCGTGTATGCCAAGCGCCGATGATATTTCGCACAGTTTGCCGATACCTGGGAATTTATCAAATGGAATGTACATTATGCAACATGCCGCAATGTCGACGTTTTTAAAGCTGTCCATGTTCATTAAAAAATACTGTAATTCAGTGGCGTTGTCGATGGTGTATTTTACAGATGCGCAATCTTGGGTTGGAAAATTAACCAATTCCCCGGAATTATAGTTGTAATATGTTATATGCTTGTGATTGGCGCCAAAAAGATTGTTCATTTTTGCGGGGGTTAATTTTTCAATTTTCTTGCTTTTTGACATGTTTGCCACCATTTAATTATTTGCGTGTTGCCCAAAACAGTGCC
>JAGBGA010000078.1 GCA_017936185.1 Alphaproteobacteria bacterium
GGAAAATTGGTGCGCTTTATAAAGTTGCAATGAATCAAGAAAAGCGAAACGCCGACGCAACCAAGCCGGTCGCAGGTGAATTGGCAAAAATTGACGCACTGACACGCGCAGAATTGGAAGAATACTTGGGCAAAACGTTCAAGTTCGGTTCCGCGTTCTTTGGGGATGGGGTTGCACTTGATGAAATGGACAGTGAACATTTCCTTTATAACATCGGCCAAGGCGGATTGGGATTATCACGCGACTATTATTTTGATACAGATGCAAAATCGGTCGAAATAAGAAAAAAGTATCGTGAATTTATTGAAAAACAAATGGCCAACTTTGGTGTGCCGGTTGATACAAATCGGCTTTATGCAATGGAAGAACGTATGGCAAAATCTTTTTATCCAAAAGAAAAACTGCGCGATCCACATGCAAACTATCACAAAATGACGATTGCCGACGTTAAAGAAAAATTCGGCGGATTTAATTGGGATAAATTCTTGGCGGCACGTGGCGCGACGGCGGCAACGCATATTAACATCGCACAACCCGAAGCAATTTCAGAATCAATCGCAATAATGAATGATACGGATTTTGAATTAATAAAAACATACTTGAAATACAGAATTATCAGTGGGGCGGACACATTACTTGATGACAAAACATACGATATATCGTTTGACTTTTATAATCGAACAATGGCCGGACAACAAGAACCAAAACCACGCTGGAAACGTGCGGTTTCTATGATTGATGGGGCATTGGGGGAAATGGTTGGGCAACTTTATGTTGAAAAATACTTTTCTGCCGATGCCAAAGAACGCATGCAAACATTGGTAAAAAATCTTCAACGCGCATACGCCCAGCGTATTGAAAACCTGACATGGATGTCGGGGGACACAAAACAAAAAGCATTGGAAAAATTATCAACGTTCAAAGCAAAAATTGGATACCCAGATAAATGGCGCGATTATTCAAAACTTGAAATCAGTGCCGACGATTCTTTGTGGGCAAATATGGTGCGCGTTGCAGAATTCGAAGACGCATTTTGGATTGAAAAAATCGGACGCGAAAATGATCCAACAATATGGTACATGAACGCCCACGAAGTTAATGCGTATTACGACCCATCAACAAATGAAATCTGTTTTCCGGCCGGAATTTTACAATATCCGTTCTTTGACATGGATGCAGATGACGCATTTAACTATGGTGCGATTGGGGCGGTCATTGGGCATGAAATGACGCATGGCTTTGACGATTCTGGGCGCCACTTTGACCAAGACGGCAATATGAAAGATTGGTGGACCGCACAAGACGCCAAAGGTTTCGAAGAACGCGCAAATGTTATGCGGGAATACTTTGACAATATTAAAATTAACGACGAAGTAAATGCAAATGGCGAATTCACATTGGGTGAAAATTTGGCCGACTATGGCGGTGTTACAATTGCATTTGATGCGTATAAAAACTTTGGCACACAATCAGATGTGGCATCTGAAATCACATCTGACCGACGCTTTTTCATCGCGTACGCGGGCGCATGGGCACAAAACATCCGTCCGGACGAAGAATTACGATTGACCAAGGTTGATGAACACTCGCTGGGCAAGAATCGCGTAAATGGCATATTACCACACATAAACGCATGGTATGATGCATTTACAATTTCCCCAGAAAGCGCGCTTTATATCGCGCCCGACAAACGCGTAAAGTTGTGGTAAAGATGCCCCGCCAAATATGGCGGGGATTTTTATTTTATACAAACAAAAAAACACCCGCATGCGCGGGTGTATTCTTTTCCCATTCCATCTATTAACGAGAATAGAATTCGACAACCAATTCTGGGAACATTTGAACCGGATATGGAACGTCTTCAAATGCAGGTACACGAACAAATGTCGCAGTAAAGTTTGCACTGTCAACCGATACATAATCCGCAAAGTTGCGTTCCGCAGATTCCAATGCCAATACAACCAATGGCATTTGTTTGGCTTTTTCACTGACGGTGATGACGTCGCCTGGTTTAACTTGGTATGATGCAACCTTGACGCGTTTACCGTTAACATTGATGTGACCATGGCTGATTAATTGACGTGACGAGAACACAGTTGGTGCCAATTTTGCACGATATACAACCGCATCCAAGCGACGTTCCAACAAGCCAATCAAATTTTCAGGTGTGTCACCCTTCATATTGGCAGCTTCCAAATAATATTTGCGGAACTTCTTTTCGCCAATGTTACCATAGTAACCTTTTAATGTCTGTTTTGCACGCATCTGTTTTGCATAGTCAGATGTGCTGCCACCGCGTGATGTTGGACCATGTTGCCCAGGTTTATATTTACGCTTGTTAAATGGGGATTTTGCCTGGCCCCACAAGTTAACGCCCAAAGAGCGTCCAATTTTCAATTTACGCGTACTGCGTTTTGCGCCAGCTCTTGCCATAATTTATCCTTTTTATTTTGGTTTTTCGGTGCCGGATATTTTGCACAGATTCCTTATCACAAGTGGGACCAAAAAAGCACCACTGCTTAATCAGTTCTGATTACCCAGCGGGGCGTATTTTATCGTGTGTTTTTTGAAAAATCAAGTATTTTCTGTAAAGAAAGATAATCATTTTGCCCACAAACATCACACATAAGCTTGGCCCGGTTGAAACTGCGCCCAATTTGCGATGTGTGGTGGGCGTCATCACTGAACACCACCGGGACACCGGCCCGCGCCAACATTGAAATTATACGGGGCGATGGGTATGGTTGGTAACATGTGTCAGTAAAAAGACCGGTATTAATTTCAACACCAACGCCACTGTGCGCCAATGTGGAAACCGTATCGTATTCGGTCGCACGCCATTCGTCCGACATGCCAAGGCCCACTTTTTTCGGCAAATCAAGATGCGCCATAAATGTAAACAAGCCCGATTGGGCGGCACGTCGAACCTTGGCCCAATATGCGTCAAGCATGCGTTGCATGTCTTTGTGGTCAGCCGCCGCCATGTCGTGCACATTGCACAATTTGCCCTTGTATTCGATAAAGTGACACGCACCAATGACATAGTCCGGTTTTAAAGTCTTTACGGCGTATTCGAATCCATTGCGCCAATGGGGTGTGTCGAAAAAGTCCACTTCCATTCCGCGCAATATTGGCATGCGCATATCCATTGACACGCGATTAATTTCATCATAATGTGCGTGATATTTTTCAAGAATATCCGGGAAGTTATATTGATATATGCCGGCATAACCGCCACGCACCGCAAAAGGATAAAAGTTGGCACTGCGAATATTTGGGTGAACGATAAAGTGATTTGATATTCCGATTGCGCCAAACCCCATATTTCGGGCGCATGCGGCCATTTCGGCAACGGTGTTTTTGCCATCGAACCCAGCGGTATGTGTGTGAAGCGTAAAATCTTGAACCATGATGTGGGGATTATATTATGTCATTTTTTCGTTGTCAAACACAGAAAGAAAGGGATAAGAGAGTTTGTTTTTTACCACCCCGGCCTGCGCCCCCTCTATAGAGGGGAACTTTTTTATTTGCATTCATGACCTGGATCCTGGGGTCAAGCCCCAGGATGACAGGTGTGTGTGATGGCGGGGGGGTGTACAGTGCCCGCACCGCGGGCCAAAATAAAGCAATGCGATAATATGATTTTCAAGCCCCTATTCCTGCCTTCGCAGGAATGACAAAGGATTCTATTGACCTGGATTCTGGGGTCGCCCCCCAGAATGACAGGGGAAAGAGTAAGTGTGTTTTCTTGGGGCGTGTGGGGGTTATTCTTCACATACCGGATAATCTTTGAAAGAAAGATATTCATCTGGCTTATTGGCATCGGTGCATTCGTATGTTTGGGAACAACCACCAACGCTGCGTGTACCCCACCACATGTAAACGTCTTCATATAAATTTTTACCTTGTCCCGCGGGTTTTGTTGTATAACTTGGCGCAACAACACATGGCGCACCATGTGTATTCCAAAATAACTTTGCGCCGTTTGATGGATTTGGGGTCGTGCCAACACCAAGAAAACAATAATCCGGATTCTGTTCTTCAATTGCTTTTATCCATGTGTCAAGATTTGGGAATTGCTGTTTTTTACAGGTTATATTTTCGCCAGTCTGGCCAAAATTTTCAAATTCCACCGGGTCTGACAAGTGATACTGATTTGTATTGGTTCCTGTATAAAAATACGGCTGTTCGATATTCCATTCCAGTAATTCATATCCAGATTCGGGAATTTTTACGTCATCGTTATTGATAACAACACGATATCGGTCGTGCCCCAATACCCACGTTGCGTCACAACGCGTTAATCTTGGCCAAGACGATTTATAATTACCGGTTGTCGGAAATCCAGTTGTTTCATCGGGGGTCGAATGCATCCAATCTTCATAATTTTCTGATACACCAATGGAAAAACACAAACCACCAGATTCATCGGGAATCTTGACAATTACATGACACTG
>JAGBGA010000079.1 GCA_017936185.1 Alphaproteobacteria bacterium
ACGTAACGCTCTAACCAACTGAGCTAACCACCCAAAACTATTCTTTTTCAGGGGATGCATGTTCATGAAACCAACGACCCTTACGATGTCAACGTAACGCGGCTCACCAACTTTGCTAACCACCCAAAACCCTTTTAAAAGCCATGTGATTATAACAAAGAAAAAAACAAATGCAAATAATATTTAATTCGATTGTTTTTATCAGTCTTTCACACGCGCCAAATCATCGTATTGTTTATATTTCACATCTGACGTTTCAAAATATTCGTACCCTGCCCCGCCGGCCGAATAGATATTAAACAATTCTGTCACCTTGGCAACGGCGGCATTTATCATTTCCTGGGTTGTATCTTCATCATATTCAATTACCCGAACATCGTTGTTTTTCAACTGAAGAAATCGCATTATTGGTCGCGCCACCGATGACACACCGGCAAAGCCACCCGACTGTAACATAAAGGCTTCCAATGGTAATTGCGGCATGTTTCCCTGGGCCAATTGTGACTTGTTTGGTGCGGCGCCTGTTTTAATATCCATAACCCCACCATCCCACACACCGTCTGCGCGCGCCCGCACATTTCGTCCGGCAATTTTCACCAGTCCTGGTATTTCTGCGCGCATATTTTTCATTTTTGTTAATTCCGACACAACCACCGGCGCAATTTCAAGAAATCTTTTATGCCAAAAGTGAAAAATAACACTGTCCGGCCCCAGCATTTCCAACGCCCGCCGGTCCATTTCACGCACCAAAACCATTGGGTCTTGTGATTTATTTTCTTCGATTACCTTGTGCACCAAATCACCAAACTTTCGTGCATCTGGCAACACCCAATAATCATCCATCACATAAAGTCTTAAAATATGCCGCACATAGAACGCATACGGATTATGTATCAACAATTCAAGTTCTGTTACATAAACATCACTCCAATCCGCGGGCGGGGTTGGCACCGACGTATCAAGTGGCACCATCGGCACATTATCGCGCGCCAAAACATCCGCCAAAATATTTGTATTTCTATCAAAAAAACCACGACGCGCAACCACGCGCGAAAGAAAGCGCGATTCTGTTGTTTGCACCCCACCAGACACCAAAGACCGCGTCCAATATACTTCCCCACCGCACGAAAGATTCATAAAGTCCAACGCCTGAAGTGATACTTTTCTGTCGGGTGACGGCAACCCAATTTTTTTTGCCAAATGACGTGGCAGCCACGCATTTTCATACCCCCGGGACGGAAACATCCCTTCGTTCAGTCCGGTTAATATCACAACATCTGCGGTCTGCATACGTGATTCAATTGTTCCCAACACGACAACATTTGCATCATCATTCATTGCGCCACGCACCGACACAGCCCCAATTGCATCGACCAACAGCGCCCGCGCATCCATAACCCCCAATTTTATCCCAACCCCGTCAATAACATCTGACAATTCTTTAATTGTATTCCATATTTGAATTGACACATTATCATTAACATCAAACGCAGGCGCAAAATCACTTTGATATTCATCAACAATTCTTGCGATTGTATTAAACAAATTAAATCCCGATTCCGCATATATCTTGTCAAACGCCCCACCGCCACATTCAACCCACGAATCAATCAAGTTCAATATCGCACGTCCCGGCGCAGTCATTGTACCCGACACCCCGCCTGAAAAGTCTGATTCAATTCCACGTGCCCCCAACGCCATTGCGATACGCTGATTTCCGGCGGCATCGGGTGTTATAACCAAGACCGACTTTTTATCTGCGATACTTTTTTCGGCAATTTCTGCGACAACTTCTGCTTCTGTTGCTTCGCGCGGACATTCGACCAAGTGACAATGTGACAAATCATTATTAACATCACGAACATCGCATTCATTACCAAATGCATAATTCATAAAGTCAATAACACTGTCCCCCACATCAATTGGCACCACATCGTCACACGTAATTCCCACGCGTTCCAAGAATTTATATTCGGCATTATATGGGTTTGTATCCAACACAAAATCGACATTACGCCCCGAAATCTTGCCCGAAAGAATTATTCGCCCATGGTCTTTTTTTGCAATTTCGACCATTAAATCTGCACTGGCGGGCACACTTGCCGTTGACGCACAAACAACAACCAATTTGTATTTATCAAGATACTTTATCCATTCACGAATATCACGATTACGTGCCGCCGTTGATGTAATTCGTCCATTTTCGATTGCAGGCATAAATTCCGACAACACATTTAAAATTTTTGCTTTATTTTGGAAATGATTTGCATACTTTTCATCCACCAAATCTGTCCAGTTTATATCACCGACATCAACACCTTCATTTTCAAGATAATCTTGCATACGCACCAAATCGCGTGCAATTGGTAATGCGTTTGTAATACTTGCCACGTTTGCATCTGCGGCCAACAGTTTTGCCAACACAATCACCCGTTCTGTATTTGAAATAACATCTGGTCCATCAAACGCATCTGTGTCATCTTCACCGTCAACACCGGTTCCCAACGGCACCAAAGTCGGTAAAATCGCCACCCCGCCCATTTTTTCAGCAATCATTTTTTCAACAGTTCTGACGGCGCGCCTGCTGGGCACGAAAACCAGCATATCCGCAACATCAACATTTGCGTCACACATCACACGCCACAATGCATCTGTGATTTTCGCTGGATTTGTTGCACACAAGATATTTTTATTTAATGCCAAGTGTTTCCTTTATCTTGTCCAAACCTGTTTTCTTTTCTGCCGATGTTTGCAGTATTTCTGGCAACATTGCACCATGTTCTGTATGAAGAATTTCACGTTGTTTTTCTTCACGAACCTTTTTATCTTTTTTTGTATAAACGATTTGATATTGGATTGCATTTGCATCACAAAATTCCATCAAATCAAGGTCTGAATCCCGCACCCCAATACGCGAATCAACCAAT
>JAGBGA010000080.1 GCA_017936185.1 Alphaproteobacteria bacterium
AGTGCCGGCAATGTAGTGTACAAACGCTACATGAATTGCCGGCACCGCGTTGCAGATATGCCAGTAGATTTTATTTTTTTACAAAGTTGACCAGTTTGCGCGGCACCACAATCGTTTTTATTATTGTCGCACCATCCAATTTCGCCCCCAGCGCACTTTTCGCCATTGAAACAATGGTATCCTGGTCTGCATTGGCGGGCACAACGAATTCCGCGGCACGCTTGCCATTAATTGACGCAACAATTGTCATTTCGGTGGCAACTAATTTTGACGCATCAAATGTCGGCCATGTTTGAAAAACCAACATGTCAGAATGCCCCAATTTTTCCCACATTTCTTCGGTTAAATGCGGTGCAAACGGATTCAGCATCTGCAACAACGTTTCATACGCAGGGCGGGGCATCTTGCCACCAAAAGCGTTAATATATTCCATCATTGCGGAAATTGCTGTATTAAACTTCATATTTTCAAGACGGTCTGTCATATCCGCAATCAAACGATTAACAAGACGTTCTTGTTCGGCCGTCATTGTGTCATCTGTCAAATTATCCGCAAGGGCTTCTACGCGCTTTAAGAAACGTTCAACCCCACGAAGTGTATCTTCGGACCAATTTGCACTTTGTTCCCATGGCCCCAGGTAAAGTATCGCCATACGACACGCATCGGCCCCAGCACGCGCAACAACATCCGAACTGGGCACTGTATTACCACGTGACTTTGACATTTTGGAACCATCGGCCGCCATAATTAATCCGTTACTGGTACGTTTTTTATACGGCTCAACCCCTGGAACAAAGCCCAAATCATGCAACGCTTTGTACCAAAAGCGCGAATAAAGCACATGACGCGTCGTATGTTCCATACCACCATTATAATGATCAACCGGCATCCACTTATCAAGTTGCGCACGCGAACAGAATTCGTCATTATTCTTGGAATCAAGATATCGCAAGAAATACCAAGACGACCCCGCCCATTGTGGCATAGTATCTGTTTCACGCTTTGCCGGCGCCCCACAATGCGGGCAAGTCGTATTTACCCAATCGGTTGCGCGCGCCAACGGTCCTTCACCATCGTCGGTCGGTTTATATTCCGACATATACGGCTGTAACAAAGGCAATTCAGATTCTGGCACAGGCACCCATCCACATTTTTCACAATAAACCAACGGAATCGGTTCGCCCCAGTACATCTGGCGTGAAAAACCCCAATCCTTTAATTTATATTTCGTTGTACCGCGCGCAAAACCATGTTCGGCGCCATACTTAATCGCCGCCGCAATGGCATCTTCTTTGCCCATACCATCCAAGAATGACGAATTTATATGCGCCCCATCACCTTCCCAAACGGCATCTGGTTCACCACCGGCCAACACCGGAATAATTTCAAGCCCGAACTTTTTTGCAAAGTCCCAGTCGCGCCCATCATGCGCCGGCACCGCCATAATTGCACCAAACCCATAATCCGCCAGCACATAATCCGAAATAAACACCGGAATTTCACGACCATTAAATGGATTTACCGCCCGAACACCCTTTAATTCCACACCGGTTTTTTCACGCGTAACATCCGTACGTTCAATTTCAGACTTTGCGCGCGCCGCCGCGATATATTCACGCACCGCATCTTGATTTGTTATTTTACCTTCACCAAGCCACTTTTTCACCAATGTATGTTCCGGTGCAATAACACAAAACGTCACACCAAAGATAGTATCAATACGCGTTGTATAAACCGTCATAACATCGTCACCAACACGAAAATCAACATCGGCACCATGCGAACGCCCAATCCAATTAATCTGTTCTGTCTTGACACGTTCTGGGTAATCAACCAATGCCAAGTCATCAATTAAACGGTCGGCATACTTTGTAATTGCCAGGTTCCATTGTAACTTCATCTTTTTTTCAACCGGTCCATGGCAACGTTCACAGCACCCATCTTCCAGTTCTTCATTGGTCAAATTAGTCTTGCACGCCGGGCACCAATTCATCGGCAATTCAGATTTATACGCCAATCCCGCCTTAAAGAATTGAATAAACATCCACTGGGTCCATTTGATAAATTCTGGATCCGACGTTGACACTTTGGATTCCGGATCAAAAGACAACCCCATAATTGAAATATCGCGTTCAAAAATCTTAATCAATTCTGCGACCGATTCACTTGGATGCTTGCCAATTTTGGTTGCATAGTTTTCAGACGAAATCCCCATTGAATCATACCCAATTGGAAACAGCACATCAAAGCCGCGCATACGACGCCAACGCGCCAAAACATCCATACCTGTATACGGCAACATATGCCCCACATGCAACCCCGACCCCGACGGAAACGGAAATTCAATTAAATTATAGTACTTTGGTTTTTTACCGTCATTTTTTGGTGTAAAAGCACGTGCATCGGCCCATTTTTTTTGCCATTTTGCTTCGCGGTCATGTATTTTTTTCATATCATCTGCCATCTTTAAAAATCCTGTTGTTTTTGCGTATAATTCATTGAATTTTACCCACAACCCCGCAACATTTCAAGACATTTATTAAAATCCAACCAACAAAAAACCGCGCGCATTTTTCACGCATAAGATATTGATATTTCAAACAAAAACACTAAAAAAACAATGCCTAATCCAAACGTCCCCTTGGATTAGGCGTCAATTCAGTATAAAATTTTCATATTTTCCGCCAAAAAGTCAAGCGCTTTTATGCCGAATCCAAAGGGACGTTTCTTCTTATATCTATATACACATAACGGACTTTCCTTTGGGTTTGGCGCAATTCAAAAAAACATGTTTTTACTGACACTTTGCCACATGCGAACAAACCATACATATAACAGTATTTACACACATACAAAGCAGGCCAAGAATTCTGTATTACCACTTCCGCCTTGGATTGGTGACGTTGTAATATCAACAAAATTAAATCCATTTTTTTCAAACGCATCCCTGACACGCGCAATCGAATAATCATGCCATTGCGACTGTTTTATAATTCCATTAAATTTCGCCGCCAC
>JAGBGA010000081.1 GCA_017936185.1 Alphaproteobacteria bacterium
ATTTTGTTGCGGGCATAGTACAAAGGCTAGTATGCAAGCCTTCCAAGCTTGAAATGCGGGTTCGATTCCCGCTGCCCGCACCAAAGATTGGGCGTGCGCCGGAGTTGGAGAGCCGGGGCAGACTGTAAATCTGTTGGCTTAAGCCTGAGCTGGTTCGAATCCAGCCACTCCCACCATTAAAATAACCCACCTTGTGTGGGTTTTTTTATTGCGTCCAAATAATCGCTTTTTGTATGATTGTGTTTGAATAAAATAAAAAAGGGGTGGCGTATGTGGATTGTTTGGGTTGGGTATTTCTTGATGATTGTTTGTGCGTTGATTGTGACTTATTTTATGTTTTTAGGGTTGGAATATTTTTATTGTGTTTTCTTTAAACATCAAGTGCCGTTTGTTTCAAGTTCGCACAGATTGCGTGTGGCGGTCGCAAAGCAAATAAACGATTTTTATCCGGATGCAAAATGCGCTGTTGAAGTTGGTTCGGGACATGGTGGTTTGGCGCGATATGTCGCACGACATACAAAATTGTCGGTGTTGGCGCTTGAAAATATGCCGTTTTGTATCTTTATGTCGCGTATTGGTGATTTGTTTTGTCGCGCAAAGTCAAAGACGGTTTGGTGTGATGCGTTTAAATTTCTTGATGAATATGATGGAAATATTGATATTGCAATTGCATATCTGGGACCAAAATTAACGCCGATGTTGAAAAAGTATAACAAAAAGATAAAAGTGTTGATTGCAATGGATTTTGAAATACATGATTTGGTGCCGGTGCGGGTTGTTGACTTGAAACGGGGGTATGTGGTTTATAATGGTGTAAAGTATCCACATAAACTGTTTGTTTATGAATTTAAGTAAAAAAATACCCCCAAGAAAATTGGGGGATTTTTATTCTTCGATGATTTCGTATTCGTCAATATAGTTGCGCGATACAGATTCCAGTTTTACCGGTTTATAGTTTTCTGATTTTATGGGGTCGCTGTCATCTTCGGGAAGGAAGGCAATAATTTGACTGCGTTGTGCGGCGGGTTTTTCTGTTATGTTTGTGCCGATGGTTTTACTGCGATATTTGCTTGATAAATGTTCGGGGATGAATATGTAATCGTCGGGGTCTATGCCGGGTGTTTCAAGGTCCATTGCGTCGGCCGGTTTCGTATTGCGTTGGTCGATGTTGTAAAGTGGTGACATAAAGTTCGATGCCGCCGGGGTGATAACGCGGGGGGTGCCAGAACCATTAAGTTCAACAATTTGTAATGCGCGTTCGGATGCACCGGTTGGTAACATACGGAAAAGGCCGTCGGTGCCGATATAGCCACTTGGGTCAAGAAGGTATGATGCGTTTGATTTGTCAGAATATATCATGCCAATTGCCATGTTCGTCACGTCATAGCCAAATGTGGCAAGGCGGTTTGGCAATACACCAGATGTGCGTTCGTAAAGATTTGAAAATTCGGGTTTGATTTCCGACAGGGCCGAAAACTTTGCCCCAGACATTGTTACATCAGATGATATATCAGACCCATCCCACATCGATGTGCCGTAAAAGCGTGCGTCACGTGCAGATACATCGTAATAACGCAAATATGATGCCAATGAACGGGTGTCTTCGCCGTTGCCCAAGAATAACACTGCGTCGTATGGTAATTTGCCAAGTGTTTCTGTTTTGGATAATTTATCAAGTTGGGCGTTCATGCGTGAGCGTTCAATTGCAGTTATACGTTCGTTGACCAATATGTCCGATAAAACTTGGCGGGCACGTGTGTGGGCCGCAACACGCGCATTGTGCATGGATGCCGATGACGCAGTGTTTTTGATTGATTCGGGGTCTTGTTCTTTGTAAAAGAATATCCCAGATAATGGTATGTCGTATATGTCAGATGCAGTTTTGGCCGTACCCGCCATTAAATGCCCAGATTCTGTGTCGGGGGATAATATTATAAAGTTCTTGATGTTGTCGGATTTCATTTCTTGGATAATGGTTTCAATGCTGTTCGTTGGCATCAGTGCCAATGTCATAACGCCATCGCCAATTGCCGCGGCGTCCGATGTAAATGATATAACCGGTAATTCGTCGGGTCTTGATTCGCGTACCAATTTGGCATCAGATGAAAATACAGGGCCAATAATTATTTCGGGATTGCCGGCAAGTACAGTTTTTATCGTTTCAGATAAATTGTTGTTGGTGTCGTAAAATGATATATTCAATCCCTTTGGGGCGTTCTGTAATGCCGCAATTTCAACAGATGTACGAATTGTGCGACCAATTTGCGCGTTGTCACCGGATAATGGCAATAATACCGCCATGTGATGCGTTGCATCTTGGGACACAGAAGGCGCACCATATCCATCCAATGGACGGCCGTACATTTCAAGTGGTGTGCCCGCAGTCATGTTGTCGTGTTCACCATACCAATCGTTTGATGGCAGGTTACCATCCATGCCACCACCACAACCGGCAAGAATTAATAAAGTTAAAAGATATGTAAAAAATCTGTTTATTCGCATTGAAAAATCCATTTTATTTTGTATCATTTTACTATAAAAGGATTCAGAATGCAATCAGGTGTTTATATTGTTGGTACGCCAATTGGAAATTTGTCTGATATGTCGCCACGTGCAATCAGTGTTTTAAAAGATGTGGACTTGATTGCCGCCGAAGATACACGTGTGTTTGGAAAGCTGGCAAATCACTTTGATATCAGGACCAAGCGGGTGTCGTGTCATGAACATAATGAACGTGATGTTGTGCCGGGATTAATAGAAAAAGTTCAAAGTGGTATGGCGGTCGCAGTGGTAAGTGATGCAGGTATGCCGGGAATCAGTGACCCGGGATTCAGAATTGTGCGCGCTGCACGTGAAGCGGGTGTGGATGTTTTCGTCGTGCCGGGACCGGTCGCGGGTATAAGTGCGCTGGTGCTGTCGGGATTCCCAACAGACAGGTTTACGTTCTGTGGATTCTTGGATGAAAAAAAGTTGCGCGATGATAATAAAATACCCCATACGATTATTTATTATGAAAGCCCAAACAGGGTCTTGGGGACAATTGCAAAAATGGCCCAGATTATGCCAGAAAGAAAAATCGCAATTGTGCGTGAAATTACAAAAATTCATGAACAGGCAATAATTGGATATCCCGCAGAATTAATGAATATTGAACAGCCACGTGGGGAAATCGTTATCGTGGTTGCACCACGACCAGAACATAAAATGTCAGACAGTGAAATTTCAGAAATTGTTAATGATATTGCGGCGACGTCTGTGAAGTCTGCGGCGGCAGATTTGGCGGCACGTACAGGTATTTCAAAAAAAGAAGCGTATAAACGACTGTTGAAAAAAGGGGGGTGTGTTGATTAAGTTTGTGGGCAGTTTTGAAACAGTTAAATCTTTGCCAAATACGCATTTTGCAGAATATGCTTTTATTGGACGAAGTAATGTGGGGAAATCGTCGCTGATTAATGCGGTGGTTGGGGCGCCAATTGCGCGTACGTCAAATACGCCGGGGCGTACACAAAGTTTAAATCTTTTTAATATTGATGACCGCGTGATGATTGTGGATTTGCCAGG
>JAGBGA010000082.1 GCA_017936185.1 Alphaproteobacteria bacterium
CCCAGAATAATATAAAGGCAAATAAAATGGCATCTAAAAAAGGCAGCAAAGAAGTTGTACAATTAAGAAACGCAGAAACTGGCGTGTTCTATATTACAACTAAAAACACTAAATCTGAAAACACACAAGGCAAAATGAAATTCCGTAAATATGATAAAAAATTGCGCAAGCATGTTATCTTTACAGAAGCAAAAATGCCACACTAAGATATTTTACGACTTATCGTCGTGTCAGATAAAAAAAAATCCCCGTTTGGGGATTTTTTTATGCAATATGCATCAAAAATATTAAAAAAAAAATACGTTTTTGCATATTTTTTTCGACAAAACACTTGACTTTTGCAAAGAAAAACATAAAATTTGCATAAACTTTTCGTCAAATGACGTAAAAACGGTTAAACAAAAGTAAAACAAGAGAAAGAAAATGAGCGATTTTGCAATCTTTCAAACCGGCGGCAAACAATATCGCGTTGCAACAGGCGATATTATCAAAGTTGAAAAACTGAATGCCGAAGGTAATGTTAAATTCGACCAAGTATTGATGGTCGGTGACAAAATTGGTACACCATTCGTCGAAGGTGCCAAAGTTGTCGCAGAAGTTGTTGAACAGAAACGCGCTGACAAAATTTTGGTGTTCAAGAAAAAACGTCGCCAAAACTATCGCCGCACTGCCGGTCATCGTCAGTTTATTACTGTTTTGAAAATCAAAGAAATCAAAGCATAAGGAGGCAGAACTATGGCACATAAGAAAGCTGGTTCGGCATCATCGAACGGACGCGATTCCGCAGGACGCAGACTTGGTGTAAAAAAAGCAGGTGGCAGTCGCGTTATCCCAGGTAACATCATCATTCGCCAACGTGGTACATCTGTACACCCAGGTTTGAATGTTGGTATGGGTAAAGACCACACAATCTTTGCAAAGATTGCGGGTATCGTCAAATTCAAAAAAGGAAACGGCGACAGAAAAACTGTTTCGGTCGTTCCAGAAGACGAAGCAAAATAATTAAACCGCCAATTGGCGGTTTTTTTATTGCGATATTTTGTGCTTTATTTCACGAATACGGGCCAAAATTTCTTTTAAATCGGCATCCGATGCCGCCGGTGCCGGACGATTATGCAATTCATCCGCCAAAACAATACACAATGTTGCCAACAGCGCACTTTCCGGTAATGGGCCAATCTTATCCAATATTTGGCGCGCGCGATTGTCGACCATTTTTCCCAATTCAATCAAACGCATTTCTTGGCCGTCTTCACAGCCCATTGGATAATTTTTATTTACAATTGGTATGGAAACAACACTCATTTCTTTAATTTCTCTAGTATAGATATGGAACGGTCAATCATTTCTGTGGCGCGCGCGTTCTTGTCACGAAGGGCGCGAACCTGCTCTGTTAAAATGGCGACTTCTAAATCAGTTTGCTTGCCCGCATGAATTGCGGTGCCACGCAAACGGGCGGCGGCTTCTTCCAAATGGGTTAATTCTTGAAAAATTTGCTGTTTTATATCTGCCATGTTGATATTTTAAGATATTTTTTGTGTGCGTTCAACCCTAAAATGTGATATAGTGTACATATGTGTACTGTGGGGGATTAATCATATGAAAACTAAAATTATCTATATTTCTGGGAATGAAGTGTTTGAAATGGCCGAAATTCGCGCCGCTTTTGAAGAAGTTCGTGAAGCACTTGGGTTGGACAAGGACACAATCTTGTTCGGGGTGCCGGTTGACTGTGATAACGCATTGGAAAATGCATCACCATGCGAAAAAGAAGAAAAATATACGGAAAATGTGACAATAATTGAAAATACAGAAACAATTGTTGACGATATCCCAAATACAGTCAGCCAAGAACCAACACAAGTTTTAATCGATACAAACGAAAATACAGATGTTGAACAAACCCCAACCCCGGTACCAGAAACAGTTCAAGACGATATACAAGATGATTCAAATGAAAAAATAATTCCTATTTTGTCGGTGCTGGCGGCAAAAACAGAAGACACCATTCAAGAAGAAGTCCTTCAAGACGACACAGCAGACGTTATTGAAAATACAACACAATATACCGCAGAAGATGTAATCGAAGAAGAACAACAGGTTCAAGAAGAACCTTTGAACATCGTTAATGTGTCCGAAGAAATACAAGACACACCCGCGGCGGTTATTTCAGATATAAATATAGAGGCAGAACTGGTCGCACCGGAAACAGATGACCAAAGCGCAGAAAAAGTCACAATCAGCGATATGATTAATGACGAAGCACCAATGCCACAAATGGAAAAAACACTGGAACAGTTGCTGGAAAGTATGACACCACTTCGTGAAGACATTCATAATAATGAAGAAGTCGTAACAAACGAAGCGGCATCAGAAATGCCAATATTTGACGAAAATGATGCGGATGCAACCGATGCAACACTGGCACAATTGGCATCAGAATTTGCAGAAAACGAAGATAAAATACCGGTCGCCCCAAAAGCAGAATCACATGGAAAAATCGGTAAATTGAAAAATATATTGCCATTTAAAAAAGCAAAACGCGATGACAGTGGATTTATTGGCGACTTGTTCGGATGGGCCGGAATTGCCGCAAACGACGACGACTTTTCGATGCCAGGATTCTTTACAGGTGCAAAAAAGCAAGGCGCGTAAAAAATTAAATGAATACAGATACAATTATTCGATTACTGACAAATTCTGGGCTTTATAATGTCCGGGCGGATTCTTATTTTGTTTATGTCGAAGACCCTTCTTGTATACTGCGCAGTTTTGAAATATTTATGCACTATGCATGGATTGCAATTGTGGTTATAACAGGATTGCTGTTGTTTGGGTGGGCGTTGGTACTGATACGTGGCGCAAAGTATGACAGCATTTTTACAAACATACGTAACTTGGTTTTGATATTCGGTATTTTGTCGGCGGCACCATTGATTGTAAACTTTATATACGGCGATAACTTAATCGCACGCGGATGCGATACAATAAAAATCCCAATCCAGGAAGTAAATGAAATGCTGGAAATGCGCAAAGAAAAATTGGGTAAAAATGACGAAGCCGATATGTACGAAGAATTTTATATTTACGATTCTGGGGCAAAAACCGAAATGATTTTGCAATAATTAATACGTATTCAAAAAAATCTTACTTTTTGTCTTCTTGGGATTTTTGGTCATCAGATGGTTTGGACGACCGGTCCAATAACGCCATTTCGCGCAATGAATGTACCGTCGCATTCGACAAAACAACCAAATGATCAAGCAAGGATATTTGATTGCTTTTTAACACAGATTCCACTTCACTTGTTATAATCAAATCTTGGTTAGAAAATGAATTTTCAGACGTCGGATGATTATGAAGCATAATAACACTTGTCGCGTTCAGTGTAATTGCGCGCTTGCATATTTCACGTGGATAAAAACCAGTTTCATTTATCGTACCGCGTGAATGCATTTCAGATGCCAACAAGCGAAAATTTTCATCCAAATATAAAACAAAGGCTTCTTCGACGGTGTGACCCGCAACAAGTTCACGACAAAGGTCACGTATAAATTTTTCGTTACCAAGAAACCTTGTTTCTTTTGCTTCTTCAAGATAGGAAACAGTCGTCAATTCACGAAACAATTTTATTATCAAGGCAACACCACGACCAATCCCCGGAACACTTAACAAATCTTCGACCGGTGCATGTAACACAAAATATACATTTCCAAAACGCTGTAACAAGGCACGTGCCACAGGCCGTACATCGCGACGTGGAATCGCATACATTAACAATAATTCCAACATGTCCGCACTTGACGTGTGACCGTCCAGAAACTTTTGTTTCAGACGTTCGCGATGTCCCGCGTGAAATAATAAATCATTGTTGGGCGTTTTCTTGGCCATTTTGTTATATCATTTTTTCTGTGAAAATTATTGCGCCATCTTCGGTAATACCGATGGTATGTTCCCATTGGGCCGACATACCACCATCAACAGTGCGCGCCGTCCAACCATCTTCGTCAATCTTGCATTCCGGCGAACCGGTGTTAATCATCGGTTCAATCGTAAATACAAGACCGGGGACCATCTTGACACGATCCCAGCGCTTGTCATAAAAATGATATATCTGGGGGTCATCATGCATTACTTTGCCAATGCCATGCCCGACAAAATCACGCGAAATTGAAAAGCCATGTGGCGTTACAACCGATTCAATCGTCTTGCCAATTTCGGACAAAGGAACGCCCGGTGCACACACCGCAATTGCCGCATTTAATGCATCTTGACAGACTTGGACCAATTTGCGTGTGCGTGGCGCAACATTACCAATCATAAACATGCGGGATGCGTCACCATGAAAGCCTTTGTATTCAGCCGTCAAATCAACATTTACAATATCGCCATCTTGCAGAATAACATCGTCACTGGGGATGCCATGAACGATAACATCGTTAACAGATGTACATATATTCTTGGGATATCCATGATACCCCAAATCAGATGAACGGGCGCCATTTTCTTTTAAAAATTGCGCAACCATACGGTCAATTTCGCCCGTCGATATTCCCGCCTTGATATGCGGTGAAATAAAATCAAAACAGCGCGCAACAATATCGCCCGCCGCACGTAAGCGCTTGAAGTCTTTGGGTGCATATACAGATGCCAACATGATACTTAGTTCCTTTGTTTAATTGCCAATTTCGCCGCGCGAACAGATAATTTTAACGCAAAATCGCGTAATAACACTTCCCCCGGCATGCCCGTTGTTCGTAATTGACGTTCAAGTTCGTTTAAGCGAACCAATACCGCCGTTATTTCACGTTCAGGCCATATCTTCATTGCGTGCCTGAATTTATCTTCAACCTTCCAAAACAAACGCGGCAGCTGACCATTCACAACCGCATTTTGCAATTTTTTAAAGTGACCACCCAACATACGGACCAACATATTTGGGTCTTTGTTGTCGTAAAGCAATCTGTCCATTGCCATCATCGTTTGTTGAATGTGACCCGCCGTCAAAGAATACAAAAAATCGTCCATGTCGGCGGCACCGGTATCGGGCAAACACTTTTCAACATCAGATAATTCAACGATACGCTTGTCATCAACATAAAGGGCAATCTTGGTCAAAAAGCCACGCGTAATGCCACGATCACCACCAAGATGCGCCGTCATATACGCCATGGCGTCCGGTGTAATTTGTTGAATGCCGGCCGATGCAGATAATTCATTGCGAATCAATGTCGCCAATGTACGCGCGTCGTCCGTATAACACGCAAGGGCCGCCATGTCGTCGGCACCTTCGAACAAGGAACGAAGACCGCCGCCCGCACGCAAATCGCCACCACAGACAACAACCGTTGCACAAAGTCCAGAATGTTCAACCAATTCCGCGACCGAACGTGCACACGCATCGCCTGCGTTTGATATTAAAACCATCTTGCGGCCACCAAACATTGATGGACTGCACGCTTCGGCAAAAAGGGCGTCTTGTTTTTCGCGCAATTCGTCTGAATCAAGCGCAAAAAGATTATCCTTGTCAATCCCCAGTTTTTCAATCGCAAGGTCACAGTATTCGTCAACCTGCCCTGCGTCGGGACCATATATCAAAACCGCACGTACGCGTTCAATGCCGGATTTAAAATCAGAATCTTTCCATTTCATTATTTTTCTTGGGTCGTCGTTGTTTCGGGGTGTGAATATCTGTATGTTTCTGCAATGGCGCGGGCACTTATTTTTTCCGCCAAAACAGATATAGTATTTTGGACCGCGTTATTGTACGATGCGTTTGACGCAACCAAATACCGTACAAATGTATATGATTCAGATGCGCGTTCCGTCCCAGATGCAATCTTTTTGCCATTGTGGCTTAAAACATATTTTGCCGACAATGATACTTCTTGCCATGTGGCGTCACCGGTTTGTTCCAACGCCTTGTATCGTGTCACAGGATTATTTAATGTAACCGTTAATGTATACTTTGCGTCCGCACCATGTTGACCGCCGAACTTTGCCCAAAGCGCATTACGCAAATCAATACCGTTAATACCACTGATTGGGGGGACGTATATATCTGTGTCTTGGCCGGAAAACATCGGACGAAACCCACAGGCAGATATAAACAGTATACCAAACACCAATAAAATTTTTTTCATGTTAACCCCAGATTTTCTGTTGCAATTTATTTGTATATTACCTAGACTTTTTATAAATCGCAAGAGAGAATAATGAATATTTTTATAATGATTTTGATTGCTTTGTTCATGGGTGGATATTACCTGATGGACAGCCCAAGCCAAAAAGTCGCCAAACACGATACAGAATATGCAATAACACAATCAGACCTTCGCGCAATCGCACAATGCACCGTCGCAACACATAATGCCCAGATTAACGGTACAGAATTCCAAGATATATGCGTCGAACAAAATGGTATACGAAGTCAATTTATATGCCTTGACAAGGAACTGAGGCAAACAGAATGCGAAGTCGTCAGAAATAAAAAGCCAGCGTTCAGTTATATCGTCACTGCGACAAAAAAAATCGATGACGAAAATTACAATTCTTTGATGGAAATACTGGAAGAATATTATGCGGATTCTGGGACGTTCGGACTGTTCCAAGAAAATGTTATTATGGCCGGCGGAACTGCAACAAAACGTATTGTGCCGGCGGAAATTATTCAACAAATGGAAATTTCAGATGGACAATTGGTGTACTTGACCCAATATGAAATACCAGATACCGGTAAAGAATACGAAATCGCAACAACACCCGATATAATATGCCCGGTGGGCATGGCCAAAGTTTATCGCTTTGGACGGTGGCAATGCATTATGTACAACACCAAGACAGATTGTGGTGGCGATATGATTTGGGATTCGGCATTGTATGAATGCGTCCCAGATGAATCACGAAAACCACTTTGTGCCGATAAACAGACCGCCGTTATCGTGGACAGCGTTTGGGAATGCATTGACCCATTCCCGGAAAAAACATGCCCCGATAAAATGATTGCACGATTGAACTATAATACACTTGAATGGGAATGTGTTATTGACCCGACGATTGATAAAACAACCAAAAAGTGCGATAATGTAACCGGCGGGGCGGCATATGGTGCACTTGGCGCAACGTTACGTGTGACACAAACATCGTGTACAGATTGCGAAAAAATGATAACAGACCCCGAAACATGCAAAACATACTGTGCGCCAGACCCGACAAAGTTAAACGATGCGCGATGCTATCCCGGGAATCCATCGGAATGCAGCGGGCCAACGCGGGCGTTCTATTTCGGGTTTCCAAATCGGGGATATATCGCCAATGTTGAAAGCGTCGCAAATGTCGCAGTGCCAATTGACGGCCAACATTCACAAAATCGAAAATTTAATTGCATGGATTGTGGAATGGGGGTTATTGACGACACACTTTCGCGTCCGCCATATGTTGCAATTTGTAAATAAAAAAACCGGCAAAATGCCGGCTTTTTTTACTTATTTGATTATCGCCCGTTATCTTTGGGATTGTTTGCAACGACCACTGCACGAAGCGTTTCGATTTTTACATATAAACCGCGAATTTCTTGTTCAACATTGGTCAATTTATTTTCATATTCTTCAATTAACTCTTCGGTTTCGCGGACTTCTTGGCGGTCATGGTAATTGTTTTGAAGGTGGATGCTTAAATGGGAAATCTGGGCACATAAAGAGTTGCGACGCGCCTTTAATTCATCCATTTGTTGAATCAATTTTTTTAATTCTGACATATTGTTTGTATTCAACATAACCGCCCCCTTTCTTGGTATTTGTTGCACGATATGCGTTATTTCTGATTCTGGCCGTTAATACGAAGCAATTCGGCCGCCGCGTTTTTACCTGCGTTAATACGTCTGACCAAGTTCATTAATTGATATTCATAGTCTGACAGTAACATGCGCGCTTCGAACGTGACATCAAAATTATGTCCCGACTTGGCAATATGTGTTTCGATACGACGTATACGTTCGTCAAGATAACCTTTTTGCTCTGCGGCGTGTTCACCATCACGCACCAAATCTTGCAAGTTTTTTATTTCCAATTCATTTTGAACCATTTTTTATCCTTTTAATGACTTATGATGCTATTAATATAATACACAAAATGTATTTTGTCAATATTTTTATGATGTTATTTTATGCGGTATTATTTTTTCCGCTTATACGCCAAGACGTATGGCACAAACTTTTCCGCATGCGCGTCCCCCAGCCATGTGCGCGGAATCAAAATACTGTTTCCCATACCGGCGGCCATTTTTTCAACCGCTTCGCCATTTTTGGCATTAATTAACTTTTCCAGTTTTACCGTCACTGTTTCCATTGTGCCCGGCAAGATAAACGTAATACAATCCCCAACCCGCGTTTCATTGCGCAGTTCAAATGTGATATTTTCGTCATCGGCCGATGTAATTACACCTGCGGCATGATAATCCGACATGCTGCGCGTTGTGTCAAAATTATGCGCATCGGGGGTCACCGGCCCATCAAAGAACGCCGTTGTATATCCACGCGTTTCAAGACGATTTAAATTTTCCATATATGGCGCAGGGTCAAATGCATCTGGGTTCTTGGCATATGCGTCCAACGCGCATCGGTACGCATGAACAACCGACCCAACATAATATTCAGAACGATTGCGACCTTCGATTTTCAAGCTGTCCGGGTTGGATTCAATTACTTCGCCCAAACGTGGCATTAAACACAAGTCTTTGGAATTCATAATATATGCGCCACGTTCGTCTTCTTCAATCGGCATTTCAACGCCACTGTCACGTTCGCGCAATATGACATCGTATTTCCACCGGCAAAGTTGCGCACACGCACCACGATTGGCCGGACGACCGGTGATAAAGTTCGACAACAAACAACGCCCCGAATACGACATGCACATCGCACCATGAACAAAGATTTCAAGCCCGATGTCTGGACATTCTTCGCGGATATTTTTAAATTCCTTGTGCGATACTTCACGTGCCAAAACGCATAACTTTGCGCCGGCATTTTGCCAGAATTTAACCGTTTTCGCCGAACAGATGTTTGCCTGGGTCGAAATGTGAATTGGAATATCGGGATGATTTTCGCGCACATACATCACAATACCCGGGTCAGACACAATCAACGCATCGGGACAAAGGTAATTAATCACTTCGGAAACGCGCGGCATATGCACATATTCATGATCGTGCGCAAATAAATTAAACGCAAGATAGACCTTTTTGCCGGCAGCATGGGCCAAATCGATACCCGTCTTTACACCTTCGACATCAATCTTGGCGCGCGCGCGCATAGAAAAACCGGGCAATCCCGCATAAATAGCATCGGCACCATACAAAATGGCGGTTTTAAAGGCGTCCAACGTACCCGCCGGCGCCAATAATTCTGGTAATTTAATCTTAGTCATGTCTATATTGTGCCCCAAATAAAATCAAAGGCAAGGGATTTTGTCGTAAAAACTTGAAAATCTGCGATTTTGTGCTAAGTTCACAGCAGAATCAAAATATAAAGGATAATAAAAATGTCATTTACACAGGAAAACAAAACGAATATCCGCATTTGCAATGGGTGCGAAAAGCGGTGCAAGTTAGGATATTACGAAGAAACAGAACAAGAAGCAAAAGCCAGAACAACAAGTGCAAGAATATTAGCACCAACTCTGCCGGTTAAAAGATTTGTCTGGCCTACTATTGACGGCAAGCAAATAATCAGTTTTTTTGATAAATACGGCGAAGCACAACAATGCACTTTTGAATCAGAGTTTTTACACCTGCCTTACCCACATAAAGTAAGAGAGTACAAACGAAAGATTTTAGAAAAAGCATACGAAATTGCCAAACTGTGCGACCATTATAAAACACGATAAAGGAAACCAAAGTGAAATTCTTTCAAACATTGCGGTACAAGTTATTTGGGGGTGCGAACAAAAAAACACCTGTGATATTACCGCCACAAAAACCACGTGAGCTAAACCCATGGGAAAAGGTTGCGCCATCGGATTCTGGGCAATTATCACCAGAGGCAATGCGTGAAACTTATGCGGATTATTTCCTGTACACGATGCATGAACTGCTGGGGTTTTATAACAGAATTGGTCTTGCACATTTTACAGATAAAATTACACCAGACACAATTGTTAAAATTCCAGGACCATGGTATCATTATTATTATGATAAAATTGTGTACAAAAACGGTTCAATATATATGGTCGGGGATTGGGAAGTTCATATTTCAACATTTGCCCCAGAACAAGATAAAATCGTTCGGACAGCACTGTTGAACTTTGTTCGCCAATATAACCCAGGCCAAAAATATGACCGAACCTATGACATTGATTCCTATTATGGCTGTTTGAATCATGTCTTGGGCCGCGATGACAAAGATGCACAAAAGACGGTCGATCTTTTTATGAGGTATATGAACGCCTGGCGCAAACAAACACCGTTGTCTAAACTCGAATTATGCGATGGGTGCAACAGGCGATGTTATTTGGGACAAAATAAATATATACGAAATATGGTGCACGAAGACTTTATCCGCAGTGAAACCATACCAACAATAAACTACTATCCGGCGGACAAATTTTATGACCAGACGGGCGCCTTGGTATCGGCAGACAAAGGTGTATGGCCAACACAATATTTAACGGCACGTGAAATTGCCAAACGGTGCCCGTCTTATGAAAAACAGCGATAGAAAGGAACCACAAATGTCATTTACACAGATGCCTGCAGAACAACCGCCTATAAAAATGTCAGTCGGGGATATGTATTCTATTGCGGAATCCATGCTAAGCAACAGTGAATGTCCTGTTTTTATAGAAAACATGGGAACAGAAAACAAGACAAAATGGCAAATAATCATTGCCTATGTGACCGAGGTGGGACGTTGTGGCAAGGCAAGAATGACCATTGAAGCCCAACACAACCCGTCCGGCAAGGGAAAAATTGACCTGTTTCATAATGACAAACATATAGCAACCGCAACAACCAGACTAAATGTCGGACATGCGATTTGTCCGTCAAAGCGCAGTCCTGCGGACGTGTTTGCGTCTCTGTTATCTTCTAACTTTTTTATGCTGATTGACAAGATACAATTACGACTGAACAAGAAACTGGAATTGCGTAATAATACAAATTATCTTATAGACACGTTTGAAAGTTATACAGACAAGCACAAGGGTAATCGTTGTTATGGATGCCCCAAGAATTGCAAGCTGGGATTTGTGTACAGTGGGGATTATATCTATCCGACAATTGATGCTAAACAAATAACAGAGTTCAAAGGTGCAAGTGGCAACATGGTGAAAACTGGCCGTCATAAATCATTTCGGTTTCACAAAGATGGCACAGAATGGTTTACAGACGAACGGCTGATAGACAAGGCACGTGATGTCGCAAAAAACTGCTATTACTATAAACAACGATAGAAACAACAAACGACCATACCGCCCGATTGGGCGTTTTTTTATTTTTGCATAAATTTATGATTTTTTTGCTTGCGTTCATTTTCCATATATGTATAATTGGGTGGCAACGCCGGTTTAGCTCAGCTGGTAGAGCGGCTGATTTGTAATCAGTAGGTCGTTGGTTCAAGTCCGACAACC
>JAGBGA010000083.1 GCA_017936185.1 Alphaproteobacteria bacterium
CCGCGAATTGTCGTTGGCAAAAACACCAATTATCGCCGTTGTTGGTTAAAAAGAAGCGGCCGATAAAATGGTGACTTTGCGTCGATTGGGTGTGGAAAAACAGGAATCCATGCCATTGGCCGAATTTGTGCAAATGATGCAAGATAGTGTTAAGATGCCATTGTAAAAATATATGGGCGGATTTGTTCCGCCCAATATAACAGAAAGGGAGAAATAGATGAAAAAAGTTTTGTTGTTGTGCGCGCTGGGTATCGCGACATGTGTGTTGGGGGCATGTTCACAAAAATGCGAAGTGGAACCGATTGTCGCGGAAAATCACAAATTGATTGTGCCACCAAATTTCGGAAATATGCCAAAGTAATTTTTTACGTCAAAGCATTTTGTCTTTGGCGTTTTTTATGATATAATGTCCATAACGAATATAGGGGGATTTTATCATGAATGATGATAATAACTTGGATTTACTTGATTTAGATGATAATGGTTCAATGGATACTTTGCCAGATGCAACACCGTTTGCAAGTCCACGACCAAAAAAACCTTGGCTGTTGTTGGGGGTTGGGGTGGTTGTTATTATATTGGCAACTTATATCATCGTTCGCGCAATAAGTGATGAATCTTCGTCTTCAATAGAAGTTGATTTAGATGCACCGGTTCAGGTTGTCGATGAAGCAGGCGTGCCAGTGGATATGAATGTTATGCCGCCTGCACAACCGGTTCAGGTCGCACCACAGCCAGTGGTACAACCCGCACCTCAGCCGGTTGTTCAACCACAACCAGTCATTCAACCGCAACCAGTTGCAGTGCAACAGACCGCTGGTGTGCCGGTTCGTGTAATCGAAGAAAGAAAAGAAGTTACGTTTAAGCCCGCCGCCCAGGCACAGCCCGCCGCAAAACCAAAAGCGGTACCGGCAAAGCCAAAGGCGCCGGCCGCAAAGCCAAAGGCCGTTCAAACCGCAAAGCCAGCGGTTAAAACCACACCGGCCGCCGCAAAACCAGTTGCAGGTGCATGGTATGTGCAATTCGGTTCGTACAGTACACGCGCATTGGCCGAAAGTGCACAAAGACAAATTGCAAATGCACATAAAAGCTTGTTCCAGGGAAAACAATTTGTTATATTGGCGGCACAGTTAAAAGATGGCAAGACAACATATCGCTTGCGCGTTGCGTTCAAGACGGCGTCTGATGCAAATGGATTCTGTCGTAATGCAAAGTCGGATGGACTTGATTGTTATGTCGCAAAATAATTTATACAAAAGGGGTTAATTATGTTTGGGCGTTTTGGTTGGGCAGAAATTCTGGTTATCGTTGTGTTGGTGGTAATCTTGTTCGGTCATAACAAGATTCCCGGTATGATGAAAAACCTTGCCGATGGGTTGAATATCTTTAAAAAAGAATTAAAGAAAACAGAACCCAAAGCACAAGATAAAAAGAATGCCAAGAAAGCACCGGCGAAAAAGTCGACTGTGGTCAAGAAAAGTGTGAAAAAGAAATAATAATATCCCGCCGATTGGCGGGTGTTTTTTTTTTGTGAAGATTTGGAAAATAAAAACAGTCTTGCCATCCCTGTAAGGCGAGGGGGCGTACAGTGTCCGCAGTGGCGGGCGGTTTCAAGACCCACCCCAGCCTGCGCAGGGGTGACAAAGGATTCTATTTACCTGGATCCTGGGGATGGGCCCCAGGATGACACCACTTCGTTAAAACTTCGTGGTGCAGGCACAACTTCGTTAAAACTTCGTGGTGCAGGCGCCGCCGTTTTATGTTTTTTATTCTTGGGCACCGTTTGCCATCCCTTTGAAGGCAGGGATAGGGACCATACAGTGCCCGCACCGCGGGCGGTTTCAAGACCCTCCCCGGCCTGCGCAGGAATGGCAAAGGTTCTGTTGTCCTGGATTCTGGGGGCGGGGGCCAGAATGACTGGTGTGGGTGCAAAGTCCCCCGGCCGGGAAGGGGGCTTTTTATTTACTTGATTGCTGTGCGTGCGGGGCAATGACAAAGTGGGTACGCACGTGTTTTTATGTATTGTTATTGAAAAAAAAACACCCGCCGGGGCGGGTGTGGGAATTATGGGTTGGTTGTTTTTCCTGGATGCTCCCAGTTGCGGATGTGTTCGATACCGGCCTCAATCAAGCATTGTTCGCGCATTGCCGTTGATGAACCTGTTCCTTCGGCCGGGATGTTTGCCGGTTCTTCCTCCGTAACAGGTTTCAAGATTTCGTTCAAAGTCACAATGTTGCGACATGTGTTTTGTGTGTAATCTTGGCTGTTAAGGCATTGGGCATTGTCGGGTTTGTCGATGATGGCTTTAAATTGCGCCATCGATGGATTGCATATCATATCTTGATAGCAATGTGGAACGTTTGACATCTGGGCACAGTATGTTTTGATACGCGCATCCGGCCACGATGGGTTGGATGATGCCTGGGTTTCATAGCAATCGTAAAGTTCACTGATACATTCGTTAAAGTTTGTGCCCGCGGCAATCGCATCGGCCAAGATGGTTTCTTCTTCTTCTTGGGCGAATTCAAGACGTTTTTGTTGAAGTGCTTGTTGGGCCGCGACTTTTTGATATCCAATGTTTTGGGCCGTTGTGCGTAATTGTTCGCCATATGCGTCACAGTCGGCGTTCGCGTCCAATGCATATTTTTGCATAATGCTGCGACGGGCGTCGGCAACCGGACCACGAAGGTTCGAATATGGGTCGCCAGATGCAGATGTGTACCCAAAACAGGTCGCACTGTTCGATGTGGTGTAACCACTGTTCGCCGTAACGAAATTTAATTCGTATGTGCCGGTGTTGTTTACGCTGATGTGGCTGTTGTAATTATATGGGCATTGGGATGCGCCATTGCCACATTTTGTGCCCGATGGTGGGGTGCCGCATGCTTCGTAAATGCCGTTAAAGCATGAATCAAGTACGCGTGCGCATACATTATTGTGTGCGTATTCAAATAATTCATATCCCCATGTTTCGGCCAATGAATCTTTAAGGTTGTCCGATGTGTTTAATGCACCGTCAATGCCGGCAAGGCCACTGACCACCGATGAAAGGTTGTCAAAGGCGGATGTAAGGCTGTCACTGTCATCGGTTAAAATGGTGATGGTTTGTTCTTTGGCATCGGCCCATGACTGTAACGACGCAAGGATGTTAGAACTGCTGCCGTCAAGGGCGGTGACGTCAAAGCCAAATGTGTTGCCATCGGTGGAACAATATGCGGGCTTTGCACATGATGTTGTGCTTGTGTATATACCATGATCATTGCACCATTTTACTGCTTCGGTGGAATCGATGCCGTATTGATTGGTGACGTCTTGCCATGAAACACAGTTCATGACTTTTTCGGCATCGGTTAATTGAAATGCGTCAGATACGTCTTTGCCTTTGTTTGCAATTAATAATGCCAATTCACCAGATACTTTGATTAATTCTTCGTTGGCGGATTCAAGGGCGCTTTCCGCTTCGGCAAAGGCGCGAACACGACCCGCGCATGCACAACGACGTTGGGCCGCGTTGCGGGCCGTACAAATTTCGTCCATGCATGTATAGTATGATTCCATACAATTGTTGAATGCGTCACTTGATATTAAACCGGTGGTTGAATCAATTATGTTTGAATAATTGCCGGTGTATAACTTGTTTGTCAAATATGAATATGTTGGTGATGTGGTTGATGCCTTGGAACCGCGGAGGGCACTGCCTTGCAGGGAAACGCGCGCGTTTTCCGCCGCCGTTGTTGTCGCAGTGCGTGCGCGAACGTTGCGTGTTTGTGTGGTGGCGGCGCGTGACCGGGCCGCATCTGCACGTGAAACAACCCGGCGCTTTGCGGTTTCGGTTGCACGTGGTGATGTCGTGGTTGTGCGTGACGCCGTTGCACGTGGTGTCACAGAACGGGCCGATGCCGAAGTGCGCGATGCCGGCGTGGTGGTTGCCGTTGTACGCGGATTTGTTGCGGTACGCGCAATTGTGCGACGTGATGTGATGTTTGATGAAGATGTGGCGCGTGGACTGGTGCGGCCGGGTGCGCGCGCAGCCGGTGCGGATTGTGGTGCCATGATGGTGGTGGGTTCGACCGGTGCAATCGGGTCGGCGAACGTCGAACGAATTGATATTAATGTGGAACACACAAAAAATGCGCCCGCAAGTAAAAATATTGTGCCAAGGGCATTCTTGAAAGAATCTTTGATTTTCTGACTTGTCATAAAGCTCTCCTTGTGTTCTGGGGCGAGATGCCCAGAAACCCAACCTTTCTGTGACAATGCACCATGCGTGGTGCATGTCTGTTTGTATTAATTATATCAATTTTTTCGCGCTGTGTAAACAATTTAGTGTGATTTTTTATGCCGATTATATGAATTTTATCAAATAGATAATTGCCAAAAAGATGAATATAATTTTGGCTATGAAAAAAATTACTTGGTTGTTTGTTTTGCTGGTGTCGGGAACGGTAAATGCAAATCCAATGTTTGCGCCGAATACGCGTAACAGTGTGGGGATTTATGTCGCACAAAATACGGGACATGGTGACTTGGCACACTTGGTCTTGCCATCGGAATGGGATGTTGGACCGATGACAATGGTTGGGGTGCAATACAGTCAACCGGTGACTTTTTTCAGGTTGCCATCACGTATCAATTTAAATCTGGCACAGAATTTTTCTTATAAAAGTGCGTCGGGCGCGTCGTTTGCCGCCGTTGGTGTGTCAATTGATGTGGCACTTTGGTCATGGTGCGGATGGTATGCAGGGATAGGGGTGGGGCCATATATGCGTGACAGTGGGGACCGATGGGTCGAAAGTCGATTGGTCTTTGGTGAACGGGCGTTTGTTGGAAAAAATATTACCAACACAATTAATGCAGAAATCTTTACCCAGCATTTTTCAAACGGCGATTTTACAGATGTAAATCATGGATTTAATTTTGTGGGATTGGCGTTGAATGTCAGTTTTTAATGTGTAAAAAAAACGCCCGTTGTGGGCGTTGTGTGTTTTAGTTGCGTCTTTGTTCGTATTCTTCTTGTTCTTCGGTTGTCATGGTTGCCAATGGACGTGCCATCATACGTTGAAGACCAATTTCGTCGCCGGATACAACACTGAAACCATATGTGCCATTGTCAATACGGTCAAGGGCCGCGTTTATCTTTTGCAATAATTTGTTGTTGCGTTCGGATATGCGTAAATCAAGTGTTATGTCTTGATTGTATGTGGCGTTGTCTGATTCGTCGCCAACGCCGACCGATTGGGTTTTTTCGGCCAATCGAACCGCGTTTAATACGGAATCACGTTCACTGATTAATTCTTCTTTTTGAGCCGTTAATAAACGATAAAAATACGCCAACTGTGTCGGACACATGTATGGTTCGGATTTTTTCGGTTTGTAATTAGATGCCAGTTCAATTGTCTTGTAATTTTGCGTTGCCATTTTTTTTAGCCTTTTAGTTCTTCTATCCATGCAAGCAGTGTTTCGCCATCCATTAAACCGGTGCGCGCTTCGATTAATTCGCCATTTTTGAATGCCAATACGGATGGTATACTGCGAATACCATACTTGGCCGGGGTGCGGCGATTCGTTTCGTCGATTTCAAATTTTACAAATTTTACGTCGGTTGCTTGTTCAGATGTTTCTTCAAAAATTGGACCGAACATACGGCATGGACCACACCATGATGCCCAAAAATCAACCAATGTAATGCCATTGCCGATAAATGTATCAATTGTTGCGTCGTTCGCATGTGAAATTGCCATATCTTTTCTCCTTTCTGTTGTTGATATTTGGCAGAAGTGTATTATAATCCAGTCAAAATGCAAGAGAAAACATAAATGAATAAAATCATATACTTAGATGCCGCCGCAAGTTACCAAAAATCAAATGCCGTTATTGATGCCCGGGTTGATTTCTTGCGCAATAAATATGCGAATTCAGGACGTGGAATTTGTGCGCGCGCCGTCGATGTTGACAATATGTTGGAAAATACACGCAGGGTTGTGGCCGACTTTATCGGCGCAAATGCGCAACAAATTGTTTTTACCGCTGGTACAACAGATGCAATGAATATGATTGCAAGAATGCTGGCCGGGCGGGTTGTTGCGGTTTCTGACCTTGACCATCACAGTGCGCGATTGCCTTTTGAACAGTTGGCGCGTGAAATAAAAGTGTGTCCATTAAATCAAAATCTTGATATTGATTTGAATGATGTGCCGGTCGCGGATGTTATGGTTATAACGGCAATGTCAAATGTGTTGGGGCGCGCCCAAGATGTAAAAAAAATTATTGCGGCGGCGCGTGAAAAAAATCCAAATGTTATTACAGTGGTCGATGCCGCACAATATGTGGTGCACAATGATATTGATGTTAGTGCGTGGGGATGTGACTTTTTGTGTTGGTCGGGACATAAAATAGGGGCGGATACAGGTGTTGGGGTGCTTTATATAAAAAATCCAGATGATTTTGCGCCGGTTAAGTTTGGGGGCGGAATGGTTAATAAAATTATTGGAAATGATTTAATTCTTAATAATGCGCCCGATAAATTCGAAGCGGGTACATTGCCATTAACACAAATTTCGGCGTTGGGGGTCGCCATCGAATAATTGAAGAAAAATCGACCAGATGTAAACCTGGTACGGTATCTTTATGATGAATTGTTAAAAATGCCACGTGTGAAAATTCTTTCACCACGCGATGGGGTCTTGGTGTCGTTCGTTGTCGATGGGATGCATGTGATTGACTTTGGTGCAATGATTGGGGTGCGCGGGGTTTGTGTGCGTGTGGGTAATATGTGCGCATCGTGGATTCATAAACGTCTTGGGGTTAATGGCACGATTCGTGTGTCGGTTGGGGGCTATAACACAATTCAAGAAATTAAGACATTGGTTCAATATATAAAAGATATTATAAAATGAAATTTACAAAAGACGATATCATTGCAGGATTAAAAACAATATATGACCCAGAAATACCCGTTAATATTTGGGATATGGGGCTGATTTATGATATTGATATCAATACAGATTCTGTGGTTATTAAAATGACTTTTACCAGTCCGACGTGCCCGATGATGGAAGAATTGTTGGAACAAGTGCGCAGTGTTGCACAGTCGATTGCCGGTGATGTGCCGGTGCGTGTCGATTTGGTGTGGGACCCGCCATGGGATTTGTCACGTATGTCAGATGCGGCACGTATAGAACTTGATTTAACCAATATGGGATGGTGATAAATATGACATATGGTGAAATTAAAAATATATTGATGGGGATTAATGACCCGGCAATGAAATTGGAAATGGTTATGGATTTTGGGCGACAATTAAAGTCTGTGCCAGAAAATGCGATTTGTTCGGAAATTGTTGGGTGTGCGTCATATGTTGAATTTTGTCGCACAAAAGATGGTTTTTATGCGCGTGCCGATTCGGCCTTGGTGCGTGGGATTGTTGCAATTATATTGGCAATGATTGATGGAAAAAGCGTCACAGAAATAAAAAATATGGATTTAAAGTCTGAATTTGATGCGTTGAATTTGACACTTGGGGCGGGGCGTTTGAATGGTGTTAATTCTATGATTCGTTTTTTGCAAAATTTATGATAAAATGCGTCCATAGGAATGGGATGGGATTATGAGTGACGACGAAAAAATGTTTCAAATTGGTGTTTGGGCGTTGGGGTTGGTGCTGTTAACCAGTGTGACTTTACAGGTGGTGTTTCGTACGCAAAGTCGCCAGATTAATCGTGCGCGTCGTGAAATTGTTCAAACGCAACAACAAATCGCAGTTGCCGAAGCAAACTTTGCCGCATATGTCAGACCGGAAATCTTGCGCAACTTGGTTGTCAGCGTTTTGCCAAAAGTAGAAGCAATCAGTTTTAATAAATCTGTGTCAATAAATGAATTGCCAACCAAGGAAATGTTGTAATGTTTGAAGTCGGTAAGGATATTTTTCGTCGTGGATTTACAGGGGCACGTGGCGATTCGGTTGCGCGTTCGCGATTGGTGTTTCTTTACAAGGTTTTCTTGATTGCTTTTATTGTTTTTATTGGTCGGACCTTGCAATTGGGTATCCAAGGTACAGACAGGTCGCGTTTGGCCGGTGCCGATGGTGAATGGATTGTCCAACGCGCAGATATCGTTGACAGAAATGGCGATATATTGGCGAAAAATGTTGCGTCGGGACATATTATTTTGCGTAACAGGGCGGTGCGTGAACAAGACCGCGATTTGGTCGCACAAACAATACACGAAGCGTTGCCGTATGAATATTCTTTGGCGGATGCAATCGAACTTGTTAATTCAGACAGACGATTTATAAGATTGAAAAAATATGCCAGTGATGCACAACGTGAAATTGTGAAAAATGCAAAACTTCAGGGACTTGAAATCGAAAAAATTCAAACAAGAAAATATCCAAAACGCCGATTGTTTTCGCATGTGGTCGGGTTCGTTGGTGAAGATGGGCGCGGGCTTGAAGGGGCCGAACGTACGTATAATGAATATTTAACAGAAAATAAAGACCCGTTGCGATTGTCGGTTGATTCGCGAATTCAGGCGGTGTTTTATGAACAATTGTCGTTCGCAATGCAAAAATATCAAACGCGTGCCGCAATGGGAATGTTAATGAATTCACGTACAGGGGAAATTATCGCAATGGTTTCTTTGCCAGATTATGACCCGGAAAATTTGCGGGCAGACCCGGCAAAAAACCGCTTGTTCAAACCAATGCGAAGTATATATGATTTGGGGTCGATATTTAAAATATTTAATACTGCGTTGGCATTGGAAAATGGTATAGACAAAGAATATTATGTAAAAGAGCCCTTTAAAATCCAGGATAAGTTTGGACGTACCGCGGCAACAATTACGGATATTCGCAGCTTTAAACCACCGCGCCCGCATTTGACAATCGAAGAAATTATGTTGCATTCGTGTAATGTGGGAAGTGCACAAATCGCACTTGATTTGCCGGATGGCGCCCAGAAAGAATTCTTTGAACGTTTGCATATGGGGTCGGCACTTGAATTGGAATTTGGACGTACAGAACGTACGTTGATGCCGAAAAAATGGGGGCCGGTTGAACGGGCAACGGTGTCTTTTGGTCATGGGATTTCTGTGACGCCAATGCACTTGATGTTGGCGGTTAATGCGGTGACAAATGGGGGAATATATATATATCCAACATTGCAAAAACGTGCAATCGGTGCCGTTACGGGTGAACGTGTGTTAAGTGATGAAATATCGGCAAAGTTACGCGAAATAATGTTGCGTGTCGCCGAAGAAACAAGCGGAAAGCAAGCACGTGTCGCCGGTATACAAATTGGTGGAAAAACAGCGACGGCTGAAAAATATATAAATGGAAAAATTGACAGGAAACGTAATGTTACGGCATTTGCAGGAATCTTTCCGGCGCATGCACCCCAGTATACTATATTGGTCGTTCTTGACGAGCCCCAAGGACCAAAAGAATCGTGGGGGTGGCGTACGGCGGCGTGGAACGCGGTGCCAACCACAGGAAAAATTTTAGACAGTATACTGCCATTGCTATTTGAATAAATTTCGATTATAATGTACACGATAATAAAAAAAGAGTGTGCAGCGTGAGAAAGATAGTAGAAAAATCCATGCAGGGAAATGCATGGGTGATGGTGAATGATGTATTTGATGGTTCGGGTGATTTGGTAAAAAATATTTTGTGTGGACGTGGCGTTTGTTCAGATGATGATGTGAAAAAGTTCTTGAACCCAAGTGTTAAAGAATATATGCCAAATCCGTCGGTGTTAAAGGATATGGATGTGGCGGCGTCTGTTATTGCAGATGCGGTTCAAAATAATCATAAAATTGCGGTCTATGGCGATTATGACGTTGATGGAATTACGTCAACGGCAATATTTGTTAAGTATTTACGTGAAGTTGGTTGTGATGTTGTTTGGCACTTGCCAACACGTGAAGGTGAAGGATATGGACTGAATAATGCCGCGGTTCAAGAAATTGCAGATAATGGTGCAAATTTATTAATCACTGTTGACTGTGGGATAAGTGGTGTTAATGAAGTGCAGTACGCACGAAAATGTGGCATGCGCGTTGTTGTTACAGACCATCATTCACCAGACAGTGTGTTGCCAGATGCAGATGCAGTTGTTAATCCAAAGCGACTTGATGATACGTCGGGGATGTCTTATTTGGCCGGGGTGGGGGTCGCGTTTTTGACGTTGGTGGCACTGAACCGCGAATTAAAGTTACGTGGATTGGGGTTGGATAATTCGGTGCTGATGAACTATATGGATTTGGTCGCGTTGGGGACAATTTGTGATACGATGCCGTTGGTGGGACTGAATCGTGCATTTGTTGCAACGGGGTTAAAAGTTTTAGGATTGCGTCAGAATTTGGGACTTCGTGTGTTGATGGATGTTGCAGGTATTAAAAAGCCATCTGTGTATGCGGCGGGGTTTGCGCTGGGGCCGCGATTGAATGCCGCAGGTCGTTTGGATTCGGCGACGCCATCGCTTGATTTGTTGTTAACAGATAATCCACTGATTGCATATGATTTGGCAAATAAATTGCACCAGATGAATCAAGAACGTATTGATATTCAAAATGCAATTATGTTGCGTGCAACAGAAATGGCCGAAAGTTGTTGTGCGTCGGGACGGTGCAGTTTGTTCGTTTGTGGGGATAATTGGCATGGCGGTGTTATGGGAATTATTGCCGGACGATTGAAAGATAAATATAATTTACCTTCGTGTGTTGCAACCAAAGCCGATGGTGTTATTAATGGTTCGGGGCGGTCGATTAATGGGGTCGATTTGGGCAAGATTATTCATGATGCGTTGGCCGCCGGGATTGTCAGTGAAGGCGGCGGGCATGCGGCGGCGGCGGGATTTTCGTTAAATGCAGAAAATGAAATGGCGTTTTGCGAATTTCTTGAACAGGCGGTTAAAGAACAGTTAAATGGCCAAATGCCCGAACCAGAAATTTTGGTCGATGCAGAAATTGATGCCGGTGGGGCAAATATGCGATTGGTGAAAAAAATGACCGCATTGGAACCGTTCGGCCAGGGAAATCCAGAACCTGTATTGGTGCTGCGTGGTGCAACGTTGCGACATGCGTCGGTAATGGGGGGTGGGGCGCACCTTCGTGGGACGGTTATGACAAGTGCAGGTACACAATTGGCGTTCGTTGGGTTTAACTTGGTCGGGACGCCGGTGGGTGATTTTTTACTGGACGATGCGAATACAAATACTAAAATACAAATGCTGGGGCGGTTGAAAGAAAATGAATATAATGGTCGTGTCAGTGCACAGTTCTTTCTTGAAGATGCGGCAATATAAAAAGAATGGTTTATGGAACAGAATATAAAAGAATTTTTTGAACGTATTAAAAGCGCAAAGTCAATCGCAATTATGGGACATAAAAATCCAGACGGCGATTCGTTGTGCAGTGTCTTGGCGTTGGCAAGGTTAATTGAAGAAAACTTTGGTATTCAACCGGTTTGTACATATGATGGAAATATCCCAGATTGTTTGGATGGTGTGCCACTGCGGCCGCGAATTAAATACTTTGAACGAATCGATTTGTCGCAAAAATTTGATGTGGCAATTGTTATGGACTATGGCAATCCTGTGCATATTGGTGGACCACGACCAATCGTTGATAATGCAAAGTTTGTTATAGAAATCGATCATCATAAAAATGAAAATAATGTTGGGACATTGTGTATAAATGATGATACGGCCGCCGCAACCGCGGTTATTGTGTATAAAATTATGCGTATGGGAAATTTGACAATGGATTCGTATACGGCGGATTTGTTGGCGTTGGCAATATTGACGGATACGGGTAACTTTAAATTTGTGCGTAATGGTGATGCGTTGCGGATAATGGCCGACTTGGTGGATTCGGGTGTAAATATTCGAAACTTGATTGAATTGATGAACAATAAACCACGCAAGGCAGTACAGTTAGAAGCCCGCACTGCGGCAAATGCAGAATTTTTGTATCATGGACGTTTGGCAGTCGCAACGATTTGTAAAAAGGATTACAAGTATCTTGATGGGCGCGGGGAAATGGTATTGAATCTGTTGGGGCAAATCCAAGGGGTGGAATATATTGTTTTGTTAAAAGAACAAAAACAAGAACAAATTGGTATATCAATTCGCAGTCGTAAAAAACCAATTGACCATATCGCCGAAGCACTTGGGGGCGGTGGACACGAAAGGGCCGCCGGGGCAATAATACGTGGTGAAACACTGGAAGATGTGCGGGCACGTGTTATAAATTTATTCAAGGGGGAATAAATATGAAAAAAGTTTTGTTTGCATTGTTTGCTTGCTTGGTATCATTTGCCGGATATGGCGCAGTTGATGATGCGCTGGTTAAAAATGCAGAAAAATATTTGAATTCAATTACAGGATTGACCGGGGACTTTGTTCAGACGGCAAATGGAAAACAAGAAAAGGGCGTGTTTTCAATGTTGCGTCCGGGGCGTGTGCGTCTTGATTATAACAATATGCCGATTCAACTGATATCAGATGGACAAGATTTGTATTTTTTTGATAAATCGTTGGATCAAATTACAACGGTGCCAATAACAAGTACGCCGGCGGGAATTTTGGTGCGAAAAAATATCGATTTGCAAAATGCAGATATCAGTGTGGTCGAAACACAAGATTACAAGAATTCTTTTGCGTTGAAAATGCAACTTCGTGGTCAAGAAGGATTGGGCAGCATGAACGTGGTTTTTGATAAAAAACCAATAAAGCTGAATTCTTGGTCGGTGGTTGATGCAACCGGTGCAACGACGGATGTGGCGTTCTATGATTTGCGCGAAAAGACAAAATTTGGACGCGATTATTTCCAAATTTCACGACACAAAACAATCAGTACCAGTGGTGGTGATGAATTCTATGATTAAATAAAATGTTTGGAATAAGTTGGGCAGAACTTTTTGTGATTTTATTGGTGGCGGTGTTGGTGGTGCCGGCACGATTGTGGCCAGATGTTGCGCGTTTCTTGGCGCGTGTGGTGAATTTTGTGCGACGCGCAATGTGGAAAATTACAGATGCCACAGAAAATATTAAACAACAAA
>JAGBGA010000084.1 GCA_017936185.1 Alphaproteobacteria bacterium
ATTTGCATTTTATTTTATTTTTTTTGCTTTTATACCCAAAAACCATAATTTACCATAAAAAAACATTAAAATGTCATTGACAACCATAAATGCCCATGCTAAATTTATCACGAAGCCAAAAGGGATTGTCGAACAAATCAAGCCAATAAAAAATCATAAAATGTCATTGTTTCTCTCATCTTATGAAAATCGTTTGGATACAAAAGGGCGGATTTCTGTGCCGGCACCCTTTCGCGCTTCGATTCAAAATGGCAAATTTGCCGGCGTCGTGCTTTATCGGTCTTTTACAAACAACTGTATCGAAGGCATGACAATGGAACGCATGGAACAATTGGCAAACGCAACCGACAAAATGGGCGTGTTTGACAGTGAACTTGACGATTTGACCGCAATGCTGTTCGCGGACGCAAGACCGTTAAACTTTGATGTAACCGGACGCGTCGTTATCCCAGAAGAATTATTAAAACACGCCGGAATCGATGAGCGCGCCGTCTTTGTTGGACGCGGGAACAGCTTTCAAATATGGAATCCGGATGCATTCCGCGAAACACAAGAAAAGTCACTTGAAAAACTGCGCAAGGCGCGACCAAATTTGAAAATATCTGAATAAAAAAAAATTATTTCTTGTCAAATGTTGCAAATAATTCCCAATGGTGACTGCCCACAAATTGGTCGACAGGTATCAGTTCTTGCAAAACATAGCCACCGTTTTGCAATATCGATAAATCACGCATAAATGTCCCAGGATTACAAGAAACATATATCACACGACGAACATTGCTTTGCGCCAAAACATCACACTGGGCCCGGGCGCCGGCACGCGGCGGATCCATTACAACACAATCATAGCCGGCAAGCATCCCAAGGGTCAGTGGCTTTTTAAACAAATCACGCGTGACGCCGGTGCCGACAATATCAAAGCCGTCGGCATTTAATGCAAATGTAAAATTACCCAGACCACAAAATAAATCTGCAATACGGTTAAAGCCCGACGCACGCGACGTAACCAATTCACGAAGTGCATCGGCGCCAGAAATACTGGGCTGTAAAAATGCGCCAGATGGATATTCAACAGATGTATCACCAAACTTTATAATTGGTGTGGCGGTTTCAACAACCAGACGACCGTTCCAGGTAACACGAATTGCCCCCACCCCGGACGTCGCAGAACGAAATTCAGATGTAACATACGGAACCGTCGAATTAATCGCAATATCAATGCCATTTTCGCACGATGTTATCAAACAAGACCCGGAACCCGCCCATGGTAACTTTGATACAGATGGCAAAATACGGTTTATTTCAGGAACCAAATTCGGGCAATTATCAAGTGGAATAATATTCTTGGTATGCGATTCAAAAAAACCAAACTGGTTACCAGAAAAGCAAAAGTCACCACGACGACGCACCCCGGGCGCAACCCATATTGGCGCAGATGTCGATGGTATTTCTGTCAATAAAGACGCCTTAGACTCACGATATGATGGCGATGTAAAATCATACGCACAACCGCCACAACGACCAAAAAAAGGACACTTTGGATGATTATTCATGATGACCTTTAGAAACTTATGCGTGCGCCGGCACGAAACTGATGCGATGACGGGTTAAGCCCAGACGCAACATCAACCCCAGGTTCAAACATGTAAAAATATCTGTAACCAAAATCCAGCGCAAATACAGAATTAAACTCAACCCCAACACCAGCCAAAACCGCCGCCACAGGCGCAATTTTTTTATCAAGGTGCACGCCGTTGTCTGCACTGTTCCAAGACAGCCCTGCCCCAATACCAACATACG
>JAGBGA010000085.1 GCA_017936185.1 Alphaproteobacteria bacterium
CTTGGTGTATGGCCAGATGGATAAAAAAGAACGCGATGCGGTTATGGAAAAATTTGCAGATGATAATTCCGACATGCGAATATTGGTCGCAACAACGGTTATCGAAGTTGGAATCGATGTTCCGCGGGCGTCAATTATCGTTATCGAAAACGCAGAACGATTTGGATTGGCCGCATTACACCAACTGCGCGGGCGCGTTGGACGCGGCAATACACAATCGTATTGCATACTGGTATTTGGGCGTAACGTCAGTGAAGATGGATTAAAGCGACTTGATGTGTTATGCGAAACAGACGATGGCTTTATTATCGCGGAACAAGATTTAATGATGCGCGGTGTTGGCGAATTATTGGGTACACGACAAAGTGGATGGATGCATTATGACTTTGTCGATTATCGTGAACACAGGGATTTGTTCAAGTTGGCATCACGTGCGGCACGTGATAATGATATAGACCAATGGGTACATGATTTAATGTTTATTTTTGATCGTGGGGTGGTACTTGGTGCGTAAATTATTGATGATTTTTATGTTTGTGATTACTTTAACCCCGGGATGGGGGGCGTCACTGATTAATGATACAGAAACAGAAAGAATCTTGACGGAATTGGTCACGCCATTGGCAGAAGCGGCAAATATCCCAAAAGAACGATTGAAAATCCACATAATAAACGACGATGAATTTAATGCATTCGTCACAGGTGGCGAAGATATATTTGTTTATACAGGGCTGTTAAAACAAATTAAAAGTCCAAACGCACTTCAAGCCGTTGTGGCACATGAAATGGGGCATACACTGGGCGGGCATATGGCACACATGTCCGACAGAATAAGCGCAGAAATGAAACGGACGATGTTAATCCAGGCCTTGGGCGTTGGGTTAATGGTCGCAGGTGGAAACCCAACACTTGGCGCGGGCGTTATGGCGGGTTCAAGCGGAATCGCACAGCAGTCTGTGTTGGCGTTTACACGCGACGAAGAACGTATTGCGGACAGTATGGGCGTGGACTTGATGATAAAAGCCAAACAAAATCCAAACGGATTTATTACTGTGTTTGAACAAATGCATGAATTGACCGGGGTTGCAGAATCAAAAATTAATCCAAACAGAATTAACCATCCTTTGACAATGGAAAGATTAAATAACGCACGTGAATATATTAATAAAAATGCACCCGAAAAGTTACGCAAACAAAATACAGCCCCAGATATATTAAACCAATATGAATTGGTGCGGGCAAAGTTGGTTGGATATCTTGATACACAGGCACGCGTGCGTGAACTTTACCCAAATTCAGACAAATCTGATGCCGCAATCTATGCACGTGCAATTGCAAATATGCGGGGCGGAAATCTTGATGGGGCGATGGTTGGAACAAAAACTTTAATCGCCAGACAGCCAGAAAATCCGTACTTTTACGAATTGTTGGGGGATATACAGTATCAATATGGGTACTTTGATGACAGTGTTGAAAGCTATGAAAAAGCGTTGGGGTATGCGGGTGACGCGCCACAAATTCAGACGGCATTGGCGTTGGTGTTAACAGAACGAAATAAGCCCGGGGATAATGTTCGTGCAATCGAAATGTGCAAACGTTCACTGTTGATTGAACCGGCGCCGCTGACATACTGGGTAATGGCGCGGGCATATGGGGAACAAGATTCTGGACGCGCAGATTGGGCGATGGCCGAATACAGTAAAATGATTGGTAACGACCAAGATGCAAAAAAATTTGCAAAAAGCGCCATGAAAAAACTGAAAAAATCAGACCCCGAATTTATCAAGGCGAATGATATAGTCAAATTATAACTTTACACCATATTTGCCACGATTTATTGGACGATATGATAACGCTTCGGCCAGGTCGGACATTTCAATATTTTCAGACCCACGTAAATCTGCAATCGTTCGTGCCAAGCGCTTTATACGGTTGTAACCGCGGGCGGACATACCCATCTTTTCAGCCGCAGAATTTAAAAACGCAGTCAATTCGGTTGACAATGCGGCAAACTGTTCCAAATCGGCCCCATCAAGCGTTGCATTTACACGACCTTGGCGTGATATTTGACGTTCGCGTGCCGCCACAACACGTGCACGTATTTCGGCACTTGTTTCGCGGGGCGTGTTATCAGATGTCATTTCCCATGGATTTACCGCATCAACATCAACGTGCAAATCAATTCGATCCAATAATGGGCCGGATATTTTATTCTGGTACGCTTCGGCACAACGTGGTGCGCGGCTGCATGATAATGCCGCATTCCCCAAGTGCCCGCATGGACATGGATTCATTGCGGCAATCAACTGAAAACGTGCCGGGTACGTCGCATTTCGACGGGCACGCGAAATAAGTATTCGACCAGATTCCATCGGTTGACGTAAAATTTCAAGCGTGGCACGATTAAATTCAGGTAATTCATCCAAAAACAAAACACCGTTGTGCGCCAATGATATTTCCCCAGGACGCGCATCAGAACCACCACCCGCCAGCGCAACGGGACTTGACGTGTGATGAACACTGCGAAATGGGCGGGATGATACCAAACCACGACCAGATAATTCACCGGCAATCGAATATATCGTTGATGTTTCAAGTATTTCAGATGCCGTCATTTCAGGCATAATTGTCGGCAAACGTGATGCCAACATGGTCTTGCCCGACCCAGGGGGACCAACCATCAACATTGCATGACCGCCCGCCGCCGCAATTTCAAGCGCACGTTTGGCGGCCGCTTGCCCATGAACTTCGGCCATGTCAAGATTTGAATTCGTTACAGCGTCTGGGGATGTTAATTCTGGGACGGGTAAAACCTGGGTTCCTTTGAAATGGTTTATTAACTGCATAACATGAAATGGGGCAAGAATATTTGTGTGTCCAGCCCAGCGCGCTTCGGCCCCTTGGTCGCCCGGACAAATAATGCCCAAGCCACGTGAATTCGCCCAAACAGATGCCGGCAAGACAGCGTCACTTTTAACAATTGCGCCGTTCAAACCAACTTCGCCCAAAATAACATATTTTTCCAATTCATTTTCAGGCAACACACCAATCGCACACAATATTCCACACAATATAGGCAAGTCAAAGTGCGAACCGCTTTTTTCAACGTCGGCCGGTGACAGGTTTACCGTTAAACGCTTTGGCGGTAATGATAAATTTAATGCAGACAAAACATTGCGTATGCGTTCGGCAGATTCTTTGACCGCACGATCCGCCAAACCAATAATGTTAAATTCAGGACGCGACAGACCGGCCGATAATTGAACCTGGACATCAATCGGCGTCGCATCCATGCCATTAAATATGATTGAATTCAAAGATATCATGTTGTGCATATTATAACTTGAATTAAATTTGTGCAAGTTTTATTATATCACCAATAACGAAAGGATTTTATATGCCCGCAAAAAATAAAAACGTCGCACGTGAATGGTTTAACACTATATTTTATGGCGCGTTAATCGCAATTGTATTCCGCAGCTTCTTGTTGGAACCGTTTAATATTCCATCGGGGTCGATGATACCAACACTCCATGTCGGCAACCATATATTCGTCGAAAAGTGGGCGTATGGATATTCACGATATTCATTCCCGTTCGGTTCATGGAAATTATGGAATGGACGCTTTTGGGCATCCGAACCAAATGTTGGCGATGTTATCGTGTTCAGAAATCCAATTAATGAAGCGCAAGACTATGTAAAACGCTTGATTGGAAAGCCGGGCGATAAAATTCAAATGATTAATGGGCGACTTTATATAAATGATGTTCAAGTGGCGCGCGAAAACCCACGCCCATATGTGGTGGCAATGTTACCAAAATCAATGCGCGCGGTTGGATACTATAAAGACAACATGTCAATCAAGGGCGATAAAATATGGGTCGATAATGAACCGGCACCATATAATTATACAATTGAATATAAATCTGATGACTTTTGTAATACTTACCAAGGCGCGTGTGGCGTGTTCAATGCAACAGAGTACACAGAAATACTGCCAAATGGCGTGTCGCACAGTATAATCGAATTTTCCGACGATGCGTATTTTGATAACACAGAACCATATGTCGTACCGGAAAATCACTTTTTCTTTATGGGCGACAATCGCGATAACAGTGGGGACAGTCGTGGCGACGTCGGATTTGTGCCGCGTGATAACGTACTTGGGCAAGTTTGGTTCATTTGGTATTCACATAACTACTATGCGCCGATGTTGTCGGTATGGTCATGGGGTAACAAAATGCGTTGGGACAGATTTGGAATGGGTGTAAATTAAAATGATAAAAATAAATTATGACTTTAATAATCAGACTTTGTTGGAATTGGCACTGACGCAAAGTGGCGCAAATTCAACAAACAATAACGAAAGACTGGAATTCATTGGCGACCGCGTTTTGGGATTGGCGGTGGCAGGATTGCTTTACGAAATGTACCCAAATGAATCCGAAGGTGAATTGGCGCGAAGACATGCAATGCTGGTTTCGACAGAAACACTGGCAAATGTCGCGCACGAAGTTGGTATTGAAAAAAGTATACGGCATGGTCATATGACCGCAGGACGCGTTCAACATATTATGGCCGACGCAATGGAAGCAATTTTTGGCGCAATATATGTTGATGGGGGCTTTGATGTGGCACGTGATATAATCACAGAAATATGGCGCGAATTGGCCGCCGCAGATGTCGTCGCACCCAAAGATGCAAAAACCGCATTACAAGAAACAGTTCAGCGATTGGACAATGGGAACTTGCCAGTGTATGAATACCTTGATACAACGGGGGCGTCGCACAATCCGACGTTTAATGTACGCGTGTCCGCAATGGGGAAAAGCGCAATGGGATATGGGGCATCTAAAAAAAGCGCCAGCACGATGGCCGCAGAAGAATTGCTAAAAATCCTTGCAATTTAAAGAATATGACACTAAAATCATCACATAAAAAATTAAACACAAGGAAATAAATATGTTTTCAATCTTATTGGTTTTGTTAATTATCGTCGCAGTAATGATGATTGGATTAATCTTGTTGCAAAAATCCGAAGGTTCAGGAATGTCGGGTTCCAGTGCGGCGGCAATGTTTGGTGGGGCACTGACCGGGGCCGCGGCTGGGAACTTTTTAACACGCGCAACGGCATGGTTGGCGACAATGTTCTTTATATTGTGTGCCGCGTTGGCATTGGTTGCCGCAAAAACAAATATGGGTGTCGAACAAAGTCATTTGCGCCAAGAAATAATTCAACAGCAAGCCGGCACAACAGACCCAGCCACACCGACAGTTGAAGTCGTTCCGGCAAGCGAAACACCCGCAGAAAACACAGAAACAAAATAAAAAAAAGTCCCAATTTGGGACTTTTTTATTTCAATGATATTTGAAAGCCCGGAAAACTGTTGTGTGTTGCACCGGGTACAACAACCAAATCTTGCCCATTCGTCCAACGGCGTGACAATTCACTTGGGACGACTTTATCATGTTGGGCGATATAGTGTGTCTGGGGGACATTGGGCAAAACGTCCATATCCAAAGATTCTGATAATGGGGCATCACCAAAGTATTCAGACCAATCGTGATGATTTAACACACCGGCAATCGTAACCCAATGCAATACACGAATGTCGGGATTGCGTTGTATTACCAACCCAGACACCATCGCACCACCAGAATACCCAACCAAAACAACCGGGCGATTGTCGGCAATGTCTTTGATAACGGCCGACACAGAATCAATAACACGTTCGGAAAAACGGCCAGATGTCCAATACTTAGATTCGCATGTTGGTGACATAATATACTGGCACGGGCGCGCAAGGTATACAACATTTGGTGATGGGTCGCGCGATGCAATGTCACGTAAAAATGTGCGGCGTGGGGTCGGATTCGATGTTGGTTGTCCCCATGAATCAAAAGAATTTCCGTCGACTTCGATATATATGTGCACCGGTGACGTGGCGTCAGATATACGGCCATATGTCATTAACGTAAAGTCACCACCGGTAATAAAATTTGGGGTAAAATCATCTGGCATACTGTAAACAGATGCACAGCCACACACAAATAAAGATAAAAACACATACTTCATTCGGTCAATTATTGTACTTTATATCCCCAAAAAAGTCAAAAATGATATTTTTTTGACAAAAAGACTTGACAAACGTATTGACAAATACTATTTTTAGGGTAACAAGTTAAAACCAAGCCATAAAAGGTGGTGCAAATGACAAAGAAAACAAAAATTAAAAATGCGGCAAAAAATATCAATAACCGTCGTGCAAATTCAAAAACACAAAACAAAACGTTTTGGGGACGTGTATGGAATGTAATATGCATGCCTTTCAGATTTATCGCAAAAGTATGTCGCAAAATTTGGAATATGATTTGTAAAATAAACTTAGTCGGGTTGGTTAATTCTGCGTTATTGGTGGCGATAATCGTTTTGTTTTCAATGCTGATTATCGATGTTATGGGGTGCAAAAAAGAACAAATTATTATTGTGCCAGAAAAAGTTCCGGTAACAAAACAAGTTACAGTAACAGAAGATGCCGCACCACACGTCGTCAGAATGCGCAAAACAACATTGCCATTACAAAACAGCAAAAAATCGGCAGATTATCAGCCAGAACCAATTAATGTCGTACCAGTTAAAAAAGCCGAAGCAAAAATCGCAAAACAACAAACACCACAATATGAAAATAAATTTATGGGCGATGTTATTATTGACAGTCGTGCCAGTGGCGCAATGTTGAAAAATAATTCACAAGTTAACGGCAATCTTTATTTGCAAAATATGCGCAAATATGTGTTGCCATGCGATATTCGTATCAACGGGAACTTGTTCTTGCGTGATGTGAATATGTTGCAGTTCTGTGGTGACTTTGTTATCACAGGCAACATCTATGTCAGCCCACGTTCGTCCTTTGGACCAATCCCAAAGACAGCACGACTGGGTGGACAAGTGGTTTTATAAAAAACCAAAACAAGTAAATTGTTATCATGTTTCTCCCTTTGTGTGCCGCCGGATTTATTCGGCGGCAATTTTTAATGTACAAAAAGAAAAAACATGTGATATAATATCGACGTAAGGATAAAAGGATGAAAAAAATGTTTGAAAAATTATTAAATGTTTTATCAAAGAACTTGGGCTATACCGTTGTATTGGTTGCGTCGGTTATACTGTTTGCAATATTTTCAAATGGGTTGCTGTCGGGATTGATTACGGCGATATCGGCACTGTTGGCGTATACATGCATTGTTGCACTTTATAAAGAATACAAAAGCGTGCCGGCACCAAAGGCAACCAAGAAAGCAACAACACGAAAGAAAACAGCAAAATAAATTCAATCCCCCGAATGGGGGATTTTTTTTGACCGGGGCTGTCGCGCAAACACCGGTAACAAAGAATGAATGACCTGGATTCTGGGGGCAGAAAGCCCCAGAATGACAGGTGTGGAGAATTACCCTGGCCTGCCCCCGGCCGCGGCGGGGGAAATAGCGGTGTTGATTCAGTTTTTATTCGGCCAATGTACCAACAGACATCGTGATGCGACGGATACCACTGCTGATAGATTTTTCTTTGTTAATGCGCGCTTTGATAATTTCGCCCGTATGATTTATGTGTGTACCACCGCATAATTCACACGATACGTCGCCCGCAGTTATAACCTTTACAGTATCGCCGTATTTTTCACCAAACAATGCCATGGCACCACGCGCAACCGCCGCATCCATCGACATTTCTTCGTGTAAAACAGGCATATCCATCGATATCCATTTGTTTACAAGGTCTTCGACCGCCTGCTTTTCTTCGGCGGTCATCGCACGACCAAAACGAAAGTCAAAACGAACAGAATCAGGGCTGACCTTGGAACCACGCTGTTCAACGTCTTCATTCAAGACAGAACGCAAGGCCGCCTGTAACAAGTGGGTCGCAGTGTGGGCGCGGGCCGTCTGTTGACGAACCGACGAATTTATAACCGGCACAACAATGTCGCCAACCGATAAATCACATGATAAAACACCTTTGTGTATGACAATACTGTCAACGCGGGCCGCTTCGGTAATATTCATGACAGTTTCACCGTTGCGTTTTAATTCACCAGTGTCGCCGACCTGACCACCTTGGGTGCCATAGAATGTCGTTTTATCCAGCGCAACTTCAACTTCGTCACCGGCAGATGCGCTTTCAACGAATTCACCATTGCGCAAAATTGACAATACGCGCGATTCCATTTCAACCGGCGAATATTTTGCATCGTCATCCGTCGCAGGTAATTCAGTCTGGGTTTCCCAAAAAATACGTGTGCCACGCGTGTTTGCACGTGAACGTTCTTTTTGTTCCGCCATGGACTTTTCAAAACCCGCAACATCAACATCCAAATTGCGTTCGCGCAAAATCATTTGCGTCAAATCAAGCGGAAAACCATATGTATCAAACAACTTGAACGCAACGTCGCCCGGCAAAATGCCGTTGTTCAGTTTTGGCAGTTCACTTTCCAACAACTTCATGCCGTTTTGCAGCATGTCTGCAAATGCGTTTTCTTCGTTTTGTATTATTTCAACAACACGTGATTGTTCGCGTGCCAATTCTGGATATGCGTCGCCCATTTCGGTTATTAATGCCGGATATAATTTTGACAACAGCGCACCATGATGCCCCAAGATTTGACCATGACGCATCGCACGACGCAAAATGCGACGAATTACATAGCCGCGATCTGTGTTTGATGGAATAACACCATCGGCAATCGCGAAACCAACACTGCGTAAATGGTCGGTAATAACCTTGAAACTGGCAATGTTTTCGGGCGTTTCGGCAACACCGGTTACGTCACTGACCGCGCGTTTCAGGTTTACAAATAAATCTGTGTCATAGTTGTCGGTCTTGCCCTGCATAATCGATGCAAAGCGTTCCAGACCCGCACCAGTATCAACATTTTGCTTTGGCAGTGGGGTTAAGTTGCCATTCGCATCACGATCGTATTGCATAAATACGTCATTCCAAATTTCAACCCAACGACCGCCGTCTTCGTCCGCCGACCCAGGTAAACCGCCCGGCAAATCCGCGCCCATGTCATAATGCATTTCAGTACATGGACCACATGGCCCCGTTTCACCCGCAGACCACCAATTATCTTTGTCGCCCAACAAAATTGCGTCTTTGCCGGCAACTTGTTTCCATATCTTTACCGCTTCGTCATCACTGTAATGCGTTGTCACAACAATGCGATTGGGGTCAAGACCGAATACTTTGGTTAACAATTCCCATGACATTTCAATGGCGCCCGCTTTGAAATAATCACCAAATGACCAATTGCCCATCATTTCAAAAAATGTATGATGACGTCCATCAAAACCAACGTCTTCAAGGTCGTTATGTTTGCCCCCGGCACGAATGCATTTTTGAACGTCCGCAACACGTGGCGCAAATGCCGGTTCGGTTCCTTGTAAAATACCCTTCCATGGAACCATGCCCGCAACCGTAAACAGCAACGTCGGATCGTTTGGTATCAATGATGAAGATGGCACAATCTTGTGTCCTTTGGATTCAAAATAGTCTAAAAAAGCCTTTCTTATTTCATTATATGTCATTTCTGTCCCTTTGTTTTTTCGGGGGTATTGTATAAATATTATCCCCGGGTTTCAATCTTATTATTTTATGTTTTTGAAATTTTTTTACAGAATGTTAATTTATGCCCCAACGGGGGCCGCAGCCGCAACCAATGCACCACGAATAACAGTGTTAAACGCAGTAATTATTTGTTCAATTTGACGGGTGGCGTTTTTGGCCGGCTGTAACCGAAGGCCGTATTTCGTTTGGGCCGTATCAATGTCTGTGGCAATATAGTTTACACAATCCATATAAATCGGACGCGCGTCCGGATTATCAAAGTGCGAAACAATATTTAATGCAGACCACATCATCGCATCAATCGGTGCACGAAATGACAAACGTTCAATGATTTCAGATATACCCGGGGCGGCATCACGAATAACGTCGGCCATGCGTAATGCCGCATCCATACGAACCAACGTCCCCGCCATTCCAACATGCGGGCGAACCAGGAATACATTTTCGTTATCAATGGTGTATCGGGTTGAATCCTTGGCAACGCGCAAGACATCGATTAACCGCGTTCGTAAAACAACCATATTTTGAATGATGGCAAATGTTTCAGGCGACACATCTGGCACATCAAGATTTGCCAATATGTCATCATCATCAACAAACATGAACCAAGACGCACCCATGTTACGCGCACGAACCATATCAAGAATCGCCAAACGCGCGTTTAATGTATCAACACTTTGTTGGCTGTTTATTATATATAATGGGCCAGTATATCCCAATGCACGAATTTGCTTCTTGGTAACTTTTTCATCGGGATTCGATGCGTGCACAATTAATGTAAAGTTTTGCTTTAATCGCGCCAGGGCCGGAATTGATAATTCCAGGTAATCATTATAGTATGTGGTCAAACCCACAATAATACGCGACTTTTTTTGAAACATGTAAAAATATTAAATAAATCTTTCTTAAAATGCAATCATTATGATATAATGTCAAAACAAGGCCAAGGAAAATGCAGATATGAAACCGTCAATGATTTTTGCAATTGTTTTGTTGGTGTCAATCGTATTGATGACGTCGTTTGATTTGACGTTGGCACCAACCAAACCAATTTCACTTTCCGACCAGATGGCGGCCGGGGCACTTTATGTATGCCCGGCGGCAAGTAATACGTGGGATACAATTTCAAATGGGGTCAGACAATTCTTGACACCAATCAAAGTTGGTTTTTTATTCGCAACAATGGTCTTGATTTTTGTGTGGGCGTGGGCGTTTTACCAGAATTTGTTAAAAGATAAATTTGTACGCGACGCGTTTAAAAACCCATGGGCGTATACAAAAATGCTGTTCTGGGCGACGGTTATTATGTTGATGTTGATAATGACGCCAAACCATTTTCGTACGGTGCATTTGGTTAATAATTCTGGAAACTGGGTACTTTGCGAAAACAATACGCCGGGCGCAAAACCGGTTCATGCGAACATGGTAACCCGATAAAAATACATATTTTTAATAAAAAATACCGATTTTTTGCGTTTTTTTAATTATACACTTGACTTAAAGCGCAGAATTCTCTACGATTCGGACAAGCAGTACAGACAAGGTCCCTGAAAAAACACATGGATTTGTAAACTGCGGGACACTTTTTATAATTTATGAAAGGAGAAACACATGAACAAACAACAATTAATCGAAGCAATTGCAAACGAAGTTGACGTTACAAAAGCAACAGCAGCAGGCTGCTTGGATGCATTCATCAACACAGTTACAAAAGTTTTAAAGAAAAAAGGCGAAGTTCGCTTGGTTGGCTTTGGTACATTTGCAACAGCAAAACGTAAAGCAACAACAGGCCGCAACCCACAAACAGGTGCTGCGATTAAAATTCCTGCGTCTACACAGCCAAAGTTCAAACCAGGTAAAGCGTTGAAAGAAGCGTTGAACTAAAAAAACTTTAAAAGAACTTTAATCCCCCTATCGGGGGATTTTTTTGTGCGACAAATGAATAAATTTCGTTTTTATCGTAACGTTTTTTATGATATAATTATGGGTATGAGAAAAAGAAATTTTTGTGTTTTATCACTGGCAACTTTGATGCTGGCGTCGCCGGCGGTTGCAAATTGGCAATACCCAGGGACATATGTCGGGGATGGTTGGTACGAAGACGATGGTTCGCGCTTTGTTATTTCTGCACGTGGGGGCGCCGCGTTCGGTATGGGAAGTGTAAAAAACGATACCGGTGCAATTGCAAACGAATACTATATCAGCCCGGATGGCGGAACAATTGTATCGGCGTCTTATTATTTCGCATGTGTCGAAGATGGCGGATGTGCCGGGTATGAATATGCCGGATATGGGGATTTGAATAAATTACCACCAAGTGAAGATTTTGAAACCTTTTCATTCGCCGCCGGGGCCAGTATTGGTTGGACAGTTCCAAATCGACCACAATGGCGTATCGAAGCGGGATTTGACCATATCGAAAAAAGCGAATATAACGCGTCGCCAATGTTCGAAGGCGAATTAACACTTGAAGGGGGCGACGTGCCCGGATTGTCGATATTGGCACAAAGTTCAACCGTTAATTCAAAAATCGAAACAGATGTATACAGCATTATGGGATTTTATGACTTTTTTGACGGTCTTCAAAAGCCAATGCACCGAATCATCCCATATATTGGATTCGGTATTGGATATGCAGATACGGAAACCAAGTTGAACTTGTCCGACCCATATGGCGACTTGTCCGCCCAGGTTGAATTACAACAGTATGGGGAACTTGACGACTATAACGTGGTGCAGTTTTATCCGTCAAAAAGAAACAGTTCAAATGTCGCCGCACTGTTGGCCGCAGGTATGTCTTATGGAATTGCGGAAAACATGTTTGTTGACTTGGGCGCGCGATTGACTTATTTGCCAAAGGTTAAATGGGAACTGACAAACGCCGATGAAACAAGACATCGCGAATGGTTCAGCGCAGAAAACATAATATATGTCAATATTATGGCCGGGATAAGATTTGAATTCTAGGTTTCCCCACGCCCGTACAAATGTGCGGGCTTTTTTCTTTAAGAAAATGTGTCTATTGCCCCTTGAAAA